>NZ_JBHVGB010000004.1:0-86427 GCF_042801335.1 Nocardioides sp. NPDC057577
GAGGATCAAGGAGGCCGCAGGCGCGTTCCGCCTGCGGCCTCCATCTATTTCGCCACCCACACCGTGACAGGGATCGGGAATACTCGTTGGGGTGAACGTGAGGCGATGGGGCATGTGCGTGCTGGCCGCAGGGCTGGCCCTTGCGCTGGCCGGCTGCGGTGACGACAGCGAGCCGAAGAAGCCGGAGGCGGCGGCGTCGGAGGACACCTACCCCGTGTACGCCGCGACCATGGACCCCGTCGAGGCAGCCATGACGTTCGTCCCCGCCGGCGCCAAGACGCTGGCGGTGACCGACTACGACGAGGTGAAGTCGCTCTTCGGGCTCGACGACATCACCAGCCGGTCGAGCCCCGCGGGCCAGAGTGACCTGTGGAACCGCGCTGACAAGGAGGCCGCCCAGGTCAGCGGTGGTCTGCTGCGTGGGGTCGACCAGCGCCTGCGCGACATCTACAAGTGGGGCGCGGCCGATGTGACCTGGGAGGCCAGGTTCACCGGCGGCGGCAAGGACGGGTACGTCATCAAGGTCTCCGACCGGGTCAAGCCGGAGAAGGCGATCAAGGCGGGCGTCGGCCCGCTGAAGGGCGCGAAGTTCGACCCGGAGACCCACCTGATCACCAAGAACACCGCGACCCCGGACGTGGAGAGCTGGGCCGCACAGGAGGTGCTGGTCGCGGTCACCGGAGGCCCCGCCACCTCGACGTACGTCGTCAAGGGCTGCGCCGCGGGCGGGCCGAAGGAGAAGACCAGGCTGGCGCCGGTCGAGGCCTACTCGGTCGAGTTCGGCGGAGGGCTGGCCACCCTGCGTCTCGGCGAGGACCGTGACGACCTGTTCTACCGGCTGAAGCTGGGCGATCAGGTCGCGGCGTACAAGGAGGTCTTCACCAACGGTGTCGCGGATCCGGCCACGGGGCGGATCGGGTTCCGGGTGGCGAGCCCGGTGACCGCCGCCACGCTCGTCACCACCGAACCCGTCCCATTCGCGGTCTGCGACTAGGCCCCCGTACTCTGGGAGCTGCTATGGCCGCCCAGACGAGTCCCCCGCGAAGTATCTTCTCCCCCAGGTTGTGGGGTGCGCACGCGCTGGTGGTGATCTTCGTGACCGGGGCGGTGCTGCTCGGGGTGTGGCAGTACCAGTCGAGCCAGCAGGACAAGCAGGACCAGGTCGCGCAGCTGGTGCATGCGAAGCCGAAGGCGTTCACTGACCTGATCGGCCCCAACGACGCCTTCCCGTGGGAGCAGATCGGCCGCCCCGTGACCGTCTCCGGGATCTGGATGCCCGAGGAGACCATCTTCATCGACGGGATGGAGCGAGGCTCTCAGGTCGGCTTCTGGGCCGTCACGCCGGTGCTCGTCGAGGACACCGAGTCGGCCGTCTACGTCGTGCGTGGCTGGACCCCCGAGGTCGGCACCGCGCCGCCCGCGCCGCGCGGTCACGTCACCGTCACCGGTTGGCTGCAGCCCAGCGACTGGACCGACGTCGCCGACGACCGCAAGTCCGACAACGTCTTCCCGCAGCTGGATGTCTCCGACCTGATCTCGCGCACGAGCTACGACCTCTACAGCGCCTACATGGTGCGCTCGCCGGCCGAGGACGACTGGCCGGCCAGCGCGATGCCGGTCAACGACGGCGCCACGGACGTCGCCGACGTGCCCGCCCCGCAGCTGCCCGAGCCGGAGGCCACGACCGGGCTGCGCAACCTCCTCTACGCGATCGAGTGGTGGCTGTTCGGCGTCTTCGCGATCTACGTGTGGTGGCGCTACGTGCGGGACACCCTGCGCCGACCCGACGACAGCGACGAGAGCGACGACGAGGACGGCGAGGACACGATGCCGACCCCTGAGAAAGCGCCTCAGGAAAGCCACGTACCCTCCAAGGCGTGAGTCTTTCCGGCAATCTGACTGCCTATCGGATCATGGCCACCATCGTGGGTGTGCTGCTCGTCGTACTGTGCCTCATCGGCCTGCCGCTCCACTACGGCTATCTGGTCAGCGATGCGGCGTGGCTGGCCAAGGACAGCGGCGCCGGCTGGCAGCTGGGTGCCGACATCTCGCAGTACCTCGGTGTCGCGCACGGCTGGCTCTACATGATCTTCCTGCTGACCGCGTTCCTGCTGTCACGCAAGGCGGCCTGGCCGATGCCCTTCACCATCGTCACCGCTCTGTGCGGCACCATCCCGGTGCTCAGCTTCTGGGCCGAGCACCGCGCCACCAAGCTGACGCGGGTCGCGATGGAGGCCTCAGCCGCCTGATCTCGACCCTCTGTGTGGGAGGATCGAGGAGTTACATCCCGTACCAATCCCAATGTCGGAAGGGCAGGTCATGGCTGACCAGAAGGCCATCCTCCACACCAATCACGGTGACATCACGATCACCTTGTTCCCCAACCATGCTCCGGAGACGGTCGCCAACTTCGTCGGCCTCGCAACGGGGACCAAGGAGTACACGGACGACGCCGGCCGCTCCGGTGTTCCCTACTACGACGGTCTCGGCTTCCACCGGGTCATCGACGGGTTCATGATCCAGGGCGGTTGCCCGCTGGGCACCGGTACGGGCGGCCCGGGCTACACCTTCAAGGACGAGCCGCACCCCGAGCTCACCTTCGACAAGCCCTACCTGCTCGCGATGGCCAACGCCGGCCCCGGCACCAACGGCTCGCAGTTCTTCATCACCACCGGCCAGGCGCCGTGGCTGAACTTCAAGCACACCATCTTCGGTGAGGTCGCCGACGAGGAGTCGAAGAAGGCCGTCGACTCGATCTCCAACACCAAGACCGGGGCGATGGACCGCCCGGTCGAGCCGGTCGTCATCGAGACCGTCGAGATCGTCTAGTTGTCCGACTCGACACCGGTCGGGGTGCCGGTCTGCTACCGCCACCCCGACCGTGAGACCCACATCAGCTGTCAGCGCTGTGGGCGTCCCATCTGCCCTGACTGCATGGCCAGCGCCTCCGTGGGCTTCCAGTGCCCCGAGTGCGTGAAGGAAGGCCACAAGTCCGTACGCCAGCCCAAGCGCTTCACCGGCGCGCGGGTGAGCTTCCGGGCGCTCCCGGTGACCTTGTCGCTCATCGGCGTCAACGTCCTGGTCTGGCTGAGCATCATCCTGACCGGTGGATCCGGGTCGAGGATCGCGGACTTCTTGGCGATCCGGTTGCAGGGCTACTGCCTCACGCCCGACGGTGGGTTCGCGGTGCCGAACGACGTCTGCCGGGCGAGCGGCTACACCTGGATGCCAGGTGTCGACGACGGCGCGTTCTGGCAGCTGCTGACCTCGACGTTCACCCACGTCTCGCTCATCCACCTGGCTGTGAACATGCTGTCGCTCTACATGCTCGGCTCGTTCCTCGAGCCGATCGTCGGCCGGCTGCGGTTCCTGGTCTTCTACCTGATCTCCGGCCTGGCGGGCTCCGCCCTGGTGGTCTGGGCGTCGGCACCGGCCGGTTCGACCGTCGGCGCCTCGGGCGCCATCTTCGGTCTCCTGGGTGTCCTGGTGGTGCTCTTCGTCAGGGCGGGCCAGTCGCTCTCTCCACTGCTGCCGGTGCTCCTGATCAACGCGGGCATCACCTTCTTCGGCAACGGCATCTCCTGGCAGGGCCACGTCGGTGGCTTCATCGGAGGTCTCGTCGTCGCGGGCATCTTCACCTCGCTCCGGGCCGACCGGAAGGCGCCGTTGCAATGGGCTGCTCTTGGTGGCTTCGCGTTGGTGCTGCTTGCCCTGATCGGCGTACGGATCGCGCTGTTCTGATGCCTTCGAGGTAGGTGTTTTCGGGGCGTTTTCACGTCGTGGACAAATCCACAGGTGTGGATGGGCCTGTGGAGAACTACACCCGTGTAACGCAAAGCGGCGCAAACCAAAGGTTTGCGCCGCTTTCGAGGTCTACCGAGAGGGTCACTCCCATTTCGTGGCGAAGGTGAAGCCCACCGCCATGAAACCGATGCCGACCAGGAGGTTCTTCTGACCCAGGTCGTTGAAGACCCAGATCTTGTCCAGGTGGTCGTTGGCGAAGATGTAGAAGACGCAGATCCAGATCAGGCCGATGACGAAGCAGCCGAGCATGCCGACGACGACGCCGCGACCGCGGCCCAGCGGTGTCTTCGGGTGGGCAGAGACGGCCAGGCCCAGGAAGAGCAGGACGAAGCCGATCAGGTAGTTCCAGTCCTCGAGCTTCTGCATGAACTTCGGCCCGGTGAAGTCGCCACCGACCTCGTTGGGGCGAACCCCGACGTAGTAGTAGGCGATCCAGCCGATGCCGAGGGCGATCAGCAACAGGGCGACCCCGAAGCGGGGAGTCAAGAGTGGCTCCTTGGGAAGGTCGAGATCACTCTTCTTCGAGAGCTTGAGCTTGGCCACGGGTGATGCTCCTCAGACAAATGTGATTGCTGCGCATACCCTAATGGTCGTGAGCTCCGGAACCCAGGGTAACCCCACCTCTAGACCAAAGCGCTGGTCCCGCCTGACCTCGTGGAGGGTCGGCACGCCCGTCGTGGTGCTGCTCTGTGGCGGCCTGCTGGCGGTGAGCTTCGTGAACGCCGACGGCACCGACCTGCGTCCGGGACGCTACGAGGACCTGGCGACCCTGGTCGACGGGGAGAGGATCCGCTACAACCGCCTCGAGGCCCAGCTGGCCGACCTGCAGAGCCAGGTGGACCATCTCACCAGCGGCGTCACCGACAAGGACGTCAAGAAGCTCCAGCACCAGTCCGCGCGGCTCGCCGACCCGGCCGGCACCTCCGACCACAGCGGCGCCGGCATGCAGATCGTCCTGGGCGACGCGCCCTCGGAGGTCCAGGAGAGCTACACGGGAGACGACCCCAACTCGCTCGTCGTGCACCAGCAGGACATCCAGGCAGTCGTGAACGCGCTCTGGGCCGGTGGCGCCGAGGCGATCACGATCGCCGGCAAGCGGATCATCACCACCACCGGCATCAAGTGCTCCGGCAGCACGGTGCAGCTCGACGGCGTCCCCTACCCCCAGCCGTACGTCATCGAGGCGGTCGGTGACCCCGACCGGCTGCAGGCCGCGATCGACCGGGACAACCACGTGCAGAACTACCAGGCCGACGCCCGCGACCCCAACGTCCAGATCGGCTGGTTCCTCAAGCCGCTGACCTATCTGACCGCTCCGGCCTACGACGGCCTGCTCGACGTGAAATACGCGAAGCCCCTGCCTCAGGAGGACTGAGGCAGGGGCTTCGGCGAGGGCCGGGCTACGGAGCCGACGGGGCGCTCGGGGGGAGCGCCGGGTCACAAGTCGGCGGGTCGCCCGGGTCGGCGGTCTGAGTGGCCGACGCCGACGGGTTGGCCGGGTCCGTCCCGGGCACGAGTGTCTGACAGCTCGGCAGGGCCTCCTCCTTCGTCGAGACGAAGATGATCACCTGGCCGTCCTGCGCGAGCGGAGTGCCCTTGGCCGGCGTCTGCTCGACGACGGTGTCCTTGGGCTTGTCCGTGTTGGGCTCGTCCTTGCGGACCGGTGTGAAGCCGGCGTTGCGGAGGATCTCCTCCGCCTGCTCGGCCGTCTTGCCGACGACGTTGGGGACCTTGTTCGGGCCCTCGGAGACGGTGAGGGTGACGACGGTCGACTTGCCGGTGGTCACGCTCTCGCCGTCGACGGGGTCGGATTCGATCACGGTGCCCTTGGCCTCGTCGGACTCCTCCGTCTCGACCTTGACCGTGAAGTTGTAGGGGTCCCCCTCGAGGAGCTCCTTGGCCGTCTTCTGTGGAGACCCGATCACGTTGGGCATCTCCCGGTTGGGCGGACCGGTGGAGACCGTCAGGGTGACGGTGCTGCCCTCCTCGACGTCCTGACCGGCGGACGGGTCCTGGGAGATCACGACGCCGACCGCGACGGTGTCGCTCGGCTCCCGCTTGACCTCAACCTTCAGCTTGGCCGCGCTCAGCTCGGTCCTCGCCTTTTGCTCGGTCAGACCGGTGACGTCGGGTGCGGGCGTGGTCTGCGGGCCGAGGGCCGCAGGCAGGTAGTAGGCACCCAGTCCGATGAGGCCGATGATGACCAGACCGAGCAGTACGAGCACCCATGGGCGCGGGCCCTGGGGCTGGTCGTCCTGAGGCGGGTAGTAGCCACCGTTGGTGGGATCGCCGTCATAGGGGCCGACCGCGCGGTTCTGGGCGACCTGGGTCTGGTCGAAGCTCGGCGGCACCGTCGCCTGGACTGGACGCCCGGCGAGGTAGCGCTCGATGTCGGTGCGCATCGCCTGCGCGGACTGGTAGCGATCCTCGACCCGCTTGGCCAGCGACTTCATCACGATCGCATCGAGCTCACGGGTCAGCGTCGGGTCATGGGCCGAGGGAGGCTGGGCCTGCTCGCGGACGTGCTGATAGGCCACCGAGACCGGCGAGTCGCCGACGAACGGCGGACGACCGGTGAGCAGCTCGTAGAGGAGGCAGCCGGCCGAGTAGACGTCGGACCGGGCGTCGACCTGCTCGCCACGGGCCTGCTCGGGGCTGAGGTACTGGGCGGTCCCGACCACCGCCGCGGTCTGGGTCATCGTGGACTGGGCGTCGTTGAGCGCCCGGGCGATGCCGAAGTCCATCACCTTCACGTCACCGGCCGGCGTCAGCATGACGTTGCCCGGCTTGATGTCGCGGTGGATGATCCCGTTGCGGTGGCTGTAGTCGAGCGCGTTGAGTACGTCGGAGCTGATCTCCAGCGCCCGCTCGGGCAAGATCTTGCGACCCTCACGGAGTACGTCGCGCAGCGTGCGGCCGGCGACGTACTCCATCACGATGTAGGGCTGGGCGACGCCGTCGTCGGACTTCTCCTCGCCGGTGTCGTAGACCGACACGATCGAGGGGTGGTTGAGCTTGGCCGAGGACTGCGCCTCGCGCCGGAAGCGCGCCTGGAAGGTCGCGTCGCTGGCGAGATCGACCCGCAGCCGCTTGATCGCGACCACGCGGCCGAGCCGGTGGTCGGTGCCCTTGCGGACCTCCGCCATGCCGCCTCGGCCCAGGAGCTCGCCGACCTCGTAGCGACCGGCGAGGAGAGCTCCCTCAGCCATTGCCGCCCCCGTTGCCGTTGCCGTTGCCGTTGGTGTTCTCGTCGCCCGGGAGCTCAGGGAAGACCCAGCCGTCGGAGGACTCTCCGTCGGTCGGCTCCTCCTCGTCGCTCTCTTCCTCGTCGGGCTCCTCGGCGGGAGGCTGCTCGACCACGGGGCGCTCGCCGTAGTAGCGGATGGTGATCGGGTCGCCCTCGTAGAGGTTGCGGGTCGGGTCGAGGCCGGAGACCGTGTCGGGCTCGTAGCTGCCGTCGTTGTCCTGGACCGCCACCTTGACCTTCAGCCCGAGGTCGCCCAGCTCGGCGCGCACCTCATCGACGTTGCGGCCGACGTAGTCGTCCTCGTTGATCTCGACGGCCTTCGGCTCCTCCTCGGGCTCCTCAGACGGAGTGGGCTTCGCGGAGGCCGATGGGGTGGTGGACGTGTCGTTGGCCGGAGTCTTCGGATCCCCGGCGAGGGTCGCGATGATCCAGATGACCGCGATGATCACGGCCACGAGCATCAGGATGACGACGATGTTGAACGGCTTCTTGTACCAGGGCTTCTGCTCGTCGTCCTCGTCGTAACGGTCGTAGGGGTCCTGGTAGCGAGGCGGAGGCGGGCCCTCGGGACCGCCGGCGGCGCCCTGCATGCCGACATAGTTCCGAGTGGGCGATGGCACCGGGTCCATGACCGACGTGGCGGTAGCGTCGCCGGGCACCGCCGCGGCGACGACGGTGGCATCGGCGTCCGGGTCGGCGGCGCCGTGACCGACCATCGCGCTGGTGAACGCGGCCGCGTCGGCGTAACGGAGGGTCGGGTCCTTCTGGAGGCTCCTCATCACGATCGCGGCCAGATCGGCCGGGACGTGGTCGGGCAGCGGCGGGACCGGGTCGTGCAGGTGGGCGATCGCGGTCGCGACCGGGGTCTCCTTCTGGAACGGCCGGTAGCCGGCCAGGCACTCGAAGGCGACCACACCGAGGGAGTAGACGTCGGAGGCCGGCGTGGCCTTCTCGCCACGGGCCTGCTCGGGGCTGAGGTACTGCGGCGTGCCCATCACCTGGCCGGTGCCGGTGATACCGGTCGAGGCCTGCGCGCGGGCGATACCGAAGTCGGTGACCTTCACCTTGCGCTGCGGGGTGATCAGGAGGTTGGCGGGCTTCACGTCACGGTGCACGATGCCGGCCCGGTGGGCGGCGGCCAGCGCGTCGCCGGCCTGACCGAGCAGGTCGCGGACGACCTCGGGGGCCAGGGGCCGCCCATCACGGATGAGCTCCGAGAGCGGCTTGTGGTCGACGAGCTCCATCACCAGGAACGGCCGCATCAGGCCGGAGGCGGTCGGCATCTCGCCGACGTCGTAGACGGCCACCACGTTGGGGTGGTGGAGCGCTGCGGCGTGCTTCGCCTCGGACTCGAACCGGGAGCGCCCGATCGGGTCCTCGGCGTGCTCGGGCTTGAGGAGCTTGATCGCGACCTCGCGGTTGAGGGTCGTGTCGGTCGCCCGCCACACCTCGCCCATCCCGCCGGTGCCGATGAGCTCGTGGAATACGTAACGACTCATGAGATCGCTGCCTCCATCATGGCCTTCGCGATTGGGCCGCCCAGCCGTCCGCCGGCGATTTCGCTGCGTTCGGTGCCGCTCTTCTGGACCATCACAGCAACCGCGATGGACGGGTTCTCCGCCGGGGCGAACGAGGTGAACCAGGCGTACGGCGGCTTGTCCGGCGTGGTCTGCGCGGTGCCGGTCTTGCCGGCGACGCTCACACCGTCGATCGATGCCGCCTCGGCGGTGCCGTTCTCGACGGTGCTGACCATCATGTCGGTCAGGATCTCGGCGGTGTCCTGCGAGACTGCGGGCTGGTTGTCGATCGTGGTCGGGTTGCCCTGGTCGATGACGTCGAGCGAGGAGGAGGTGACCCGGTCGACGAGGTAGGGCTTCATGACCTCGCCACCGTTGGCGATGCCCGCTGAGACCATCGCCATCTGCAGCGGGGTCGCGATCACGTCCTGCTGGCCGATGGCGGCACGGGCCTGCTTGGCCTTGTCGCCACCGTTGTCGGGGTACTGGCTGATCGCCAGAGGGCCGATGTCGTCGAGGTAGTCCTGGCCGAACCCGAACCCCTCGGCCTGGTCCTGCATCTCCTCGTCGGAGAGCTCCATACCGAGAGAACCGAAGGCGGTGTTGCACGAGACCTCGAGAGCGCGGGTGAGCGTGATCTCCTCGCCGCCGCAGCTGGTGCCGTTGAGGTTGGGCAGGTCGGTGTCGGTGCCGGGCAGGTCGAGCGAGGCGCCGCCGTAGACCATGCTGTCACCGTCCATGCCGAGGTTCTCGATCGCGGCCGCGGCGGTGACCAGCTTGAAGGTCGAGCCCGGCGGCAGGGCCGTCTGGATGGAGCGGTTGAGCAGCGGCTCGGCGTCGTCCTTCGAGAGCTGGTTGTAGGACTTCTGCGCCTCGCCGATGTCGTTGTTCGCCAACCGATCCGGGTTGTAGGTCGGCGTGGTGGCCATGGCCAGGATTCGGCCGGTCTTCGGCTCGATCGCCACGGCCGCGGCCTGGACGTCCTCGCCGAGAGCGGTCAGGCCCTCGTACGCAGCGTCCTGGACCTTCGGGTCGATGGTGAGCTCGACGTTGCCACCGGCCGGCTCCGAGTTGGTGACCAGGTCGACGAGCCGGTTGGTGAAGAGCTTGTTGTCCTTGCCCGACAGGACCGAGTCCTGGGAGCGCTCGATCCCGGTCTGGCCGTAGGAGTAGGACATGAAACCCGTGATCGCGGCGTACTTCTTGCCGCCGGGGTAGGTGCGCTGCCACTCGAACTTGCCGTCGCTCGGCACGCTGGTGGCGACGGCCTTCTTGCCGACCAGGATGTCGCCGCGCTGTTGCGAGTAGGCCGCCTCGGTGACCCGTCGGTTGTCAGCGCGGTCGTTGTACCAGTTGGCCTTGAAGAACTGGACGTACGTCAGGTTCAGCATCAGCGCCACGAAGAGGATCAGGCAGCCGACGCTGAGCGTGCGGATGGGGCGGTTCACTTGTTCATCGCCCCTTTGTCGAGCTTGACGATCTGGGTCTCCTCAGCGGCGAGATCTTCATCGGACGGCGCCGTCGGCAGTGGGCGGCGGGACTGGTCCGAGACGCGCAACAGCAGGGCGACGATCACCCAGTTGGCGACCAGCGAAGATCCACCATACGAGAGGAACGGTGTGGTCAGACCAGTCAGCGGGATGAGCCCGGTCACGCCGCCGACGACGACGAAGGTCTGCAGCGCGACCGAGGTGGCCAGGCCGACGGCGAGCAGCTTGCCGAAGTCGTCGCGGGCCACGATCGCCGTGCGCAGGCCGCGCTCGACGATCAGGCCGTAGCAGAGCAGCAGCGCCAGGAGCGCGGTCAGACCGAGCTCCTCACCGATCGCCGGGATGATGAAGTCTGAGTTGGCGTAGGGGATTCGCCAGGGCTCGCCGGAGCCGAAGCCGCGGCCGATCATGCCGCCCCAGGCCATCCCGAACAGGCCCTGGACGAGCTGCTCGGAGGAGGTGCCGTTGAGCGGCTCGGGGTAGTAGTCGAACGGGTTGAGCCAGGTCAGCACCCGGACACGGACATGGCTGAAGAGGCTGATCGCGGCAAAGACTCCGCCGGCGAAGAGCACGCCGCCGACGACGATCCAGCCCTTGCGCTCGGTCGCCACGTAGAGGGTCACCACGAAGAGGCCGTAGAAGAGCAGGCTGGAGCCGAGGTCGCGCTGCAGCACCAGGATCGCGAGGCTGATCACCCACATCATCAGCAGCGGGCCGAGATCGCGGCCACGGGGCAGGTCGATGCCGGCGAACCGGCGTCCGGCCAGCGCGAGGGCGTCGCGGTGGACCGCCAGATAGCCGGCGAAGCAGATCACCAGCAGCACCTTGGCGACCTCGCCGGGCTGGAAGCTGACCGGCCCGAGGTTGATCCAGATCCGGGCGCCGTTGATCTGCTTACCGATGATCGGGAGCATCGGCAGGATCAGCATGACCACCGCGCCGAGGCCGGCGGTGTAGGTGAACCGCTGCAGCATCCGGTGGTCGGGCACCACGAAGAGCGTGATCAGGAACAGCACCACGCCGATCGTCATCCAGATCAGCTGCTGGCGGGCGAAGGCGTCGGTCTCGCTCGCCCCCGCGGCCAGGTCGAGCCGGTGGATGACGGCCAGACCGAAGCCGTTGAGCATCGCCACCAGCGGAAGCAGCACCGGGTCTGCGTAGGGAGCCAGCAGACGTACGCCGATGTGGGCCGCCACCAGCAGCGCGACCAGCCAGGTGCCGTAGCCGACGATGTCGACCGGGATCTTCTCCTGCACCCCGAGGCCGACCGCGGCGTAGGCCCCGATCCCGACCGCGAGGGCCAGGATCAGCAGGACCAGCTCCGCTCCCCGCCGTGACCGGTGGACGAAGACGGGCATGGAGCTCGCCGGGGTGAAACCGCTCATGCCGCCACCTCGCTCATGACCCGCTTCCCGCGTCGGCGGCGCTCTGGTCGGCCAGGGACTGCACCTTCTCCTGGGCGCCGGCCAGGTCCTTGCTGTGGATGCCGTCCTCGAGCTGGTTCTGGTAGGTCTCGGCCAGGTCGGCGACCTTCAGGTCAGAGGTCTGGTAGGGCTCGGAGAGGTCGAGGCCGATCATCGTGGTGGGTACGCCACGGAAGATCGTGACGTTGCCCTCCTGCTCGCCGATGTACCACTGGTTCTGCGACCACACGAACGCGGTCGCGACAGCGATCCAGATGACACCAAAAAGGGCCAGCAGCCCGAAGGCCCAGCGCAGCTTCAGATACTTGACCGGCGCCTGGAGCGCGTAGCGCATCTCCTCCGGGTCGGCGGCGATCGCACCGTCGGGGATCTCTTCGTCGATCGGGTCCAGCTCGCCGGTGTCGCCCATCCGGTGACCGCGGAACAGGGCGGTCATCTGACCGGTCTTGGTGGTCTTCCGCTTGAGCTCGGCCGCCGCACCCACCATCTGGGCCTCGAGGCCAGGGGACGGGATGGTGTCGCTGGGCACCACGTCGGCGACCACGCAGGTCACGTTGTCGGTGCTGCCGGAGTCGAGGGAGACACGGACCAGCTCGACGGCTGCGTACTCGGGCGTGCCGGTGGCCAGGATGTCGGCGATCCGCGGGTCGTCGACGTAGCCGCAGACACCGTCGCTGCAGAACATCAGTCGGTCGCCGGCGGCGAGGTCGACGATGAACAGGTCGGGCTCGAGCTCGCGGGTGCCGTCGAGGGCCTTGAGGATCAGGTTGCGGTGGGGGTGGGTCTTGGCCTCCTCCTCCGTGATCCTCCCCTCGTCGAGCAGCGTCTGCACGAAGGTGTGGTCGTGGGTGACCTGGTGGATCGCGCCGTTGCGGAGCAGGTAGGCACGGCTGTCGCCGACGTGGCCGACGGTCAGCTTGGCGCCGTCGAAGAGGCCGACGGTCGAGGTCGTGCTGGTGCCGTTGAGCGTCGGGTCGTGGTCGACCAGGTGGCCGATCTCGTCGTGGGCCATGTGCAGCGCGTGGGAGACCAGGCCGATCAGGTCGTCGTCGACCAGCCCGAAGACAGGCTCCTCGTCGAGCTTGCGCAGCTGCTGGACGGCCGTGCTGGAGGCGATGTCACCGCGGGCAGCGCCGCCGACGCCGTCGCAGACGGTCAGCAGCCAGGGGCCGGCGTACCCGCTGTCCTGGTTGTCCTTGCGCACCCGGCCGACGTCCGAGACCGCCGCGTATTCGAGGCGGAAGGGTCGTCCATCGGCGGTGCCGGGGTGAGCAGCAGGGTCGGGGGTGGGGTCGGTCGCAGCGGTCACTTGCGCAGCTCCAGGATTGTCTTACCGATCCGCACCTGGGTCCCGAGAGAGATGGCGGTCGGCTGGTTGATCCGGACGGACCCGATGTAGGTGCCATTGGTCGATCCGAGGTCCTCCACGAACCACTGGTCGCCGGAGACGGCGATCCGGGCGTGGCGGGTGGAGGCGTAGTCGTCATCGAGGATGATCGCGGCATCGCTGCCGCGGCCGATGACGATGGGGGCCTGCGAGAGAGGCACGGTCACCCCGGCGTTGGAGCCGGTGGTGACGGCCACATGCGTGGGTACGCCGCGCCGCGGTGCTCTCGCCGCCGCAGCGGCCTTGCCGCGAGCCGGTGGGGCTGCGGGCTGGCCGCCGGCAGAGGCGTTGGTGACCCGCGCGCCGAACATGTCGGAGCGGATCACCGACAACGCGGCCAGCACGAAGATCCACAGGATCGCCAGATAGGCGACCCGGATGAGAAACAGGGTCAGCTCGCTCAACGGCGCTCCTCCACGATATGCGCGGTGATGACGGTGGTGCCGATGCGCACCTGAGAGCCGTCGTCCAAGGTGGCACTCGCCATCTTCTGCCCGTTGACCAGCATGCCGTTGGTCGAGCCGAGGTCATAGACCTCGACGCGCACACGGTCGCCGGCCTGCTTCGAGCGGAACTCGATGTGGCGGCGGCTGATGCCCGGGTCGTTGATGCGCAGGTCGGCGTCGGTGCCTCGACCCACGACGAGGTTGCCGTGGAGGGGGTGCCGGGTGCCGTTGATCTCCAGGTAGGCCTGCGCGCGGCTCACCTGGGTGTCGCTCATGTCTGCGCCCGAGACCGCCGCCTGGGCGCGGCTGCGCACCCGGAACCGGCCGATCGTCAGGTCCTTCGCCTCGCCGAACTCGATGCTCACGCGACCGGGGAAGACGAACCCCTGCGCCTCGGCGTGGTCCATCAGCTGGCGCTTCAGCTCTTCCTTGAGGTGGGGTCCGTAGGACTCCAGCTTGCCCAGGTCGCTGGCGGACAGCTCCACGAAGAAGTCGTTGGGGACCAGCCGCCGCTGGCGGCTGAGCACCTGGGCGTTGTTGTCGATCTCGCGCTGGAGCGCGGCGACGATCTCCACCGACTTCACCTCGGACCGGAACGCCTTCGCGAAAGCGCCTGAGATGAGCTGCTCCAACTTCTGCTCGAACTTCTGCAGGCCGCTCACGTCGTTGCGCTCCTCTCAGGTGCCGGGGTGGGCCGGTCGGGGTGGGTGGTCAGTCGCGTACGGGCACAGTGGTCCCCGCGATTCGGCCCGATCGTATCGGTGCACCCTAGGGGATCTGCCACTTCCCGCATTCTGCGTGGTTTCGATCCTCCCACGATCCGGTGACCACCAGCGTCAAGGTGGGCGGGGTGCCGTCGTTTTGGGTCGATGGGTGCGCGTCGGCTAACGTTTCCTCTGCTGCACGCGCGAGTGGCGGAATAGGCAGACGCGCACGGTTCAGGTCCGTGTGTCCGAAAGGACGTGGGGGTTCAACTCCCCCCTCGCGCACCACCACTGAAGCCCCAGGGATGCCCTGGGGCTTCGTGCATTTCAGAACCCAATTTTTCAAGAACGCGGTCGATCATCCGCCAAACGTGACGGGCGCAGCCGATTGCGACGCTCGGCGTACGTGACCGAAGACTGGAGCCCTGCGATGCCGAACCGTCCCGACACCCACGCCCGGACCATGTTGCCGATCCCGGACCGACCAGCCTCGGCCCCGGAACGACCCCGGACGACCCGGACGACCCGGAAGGCACCGCGACCTGCATGCGCAAGCCGGGCCGGGTCAAGGCACCATTCCCCGGCGTTCCGGCCCCGATCCGGCTGATTCGGACCTAGTGTGCGGCGCATGAGTAAGGAATCCGAAATCACAGCGATCGCGCGCCTCGTAGGCATCCCTGACCCCGGACTCGGTGTGGGCTCGTCGGTACCGAAGGCACTCTTCGACGGGGTCTGTCATCGGTTGCGGATCGACGCCAGCGGGACAATGCCCCAGCAGGCGCAGCGGATCGTGACCGCCGCGAACCTTCGTTATCGCTCCGACTTCTTTGACAGCCGAGGAACGCCCTCCCGGGGCGGTTCAACTGTCACGCTGGAGGGACTGCAGCAGCTCAAGACGGCGGTTCAAATCCTGCTGAACTGACTGACGGTGTGGGGTCGGCCTGGACGGCCCACCGTGTCAGCTGTCGCTGAGTTCCTTCACCGCCTCGATCAGCACGTGGAGCCCCGGGAGCGTGATGGTCGAGCCGCCTCCAGAAGCCGTGTGCCGACTGTCGCACTCGTCCGTCCAGGTCAGACCGGTGGTCTCGGCGACGCGCTGGCCGACGACGGGCATCGGGCCGCTGTCGACGCCGGCGAAGCGGGTCAGCCGGTCGAAGAGCTCGGCCGGCAAACTGCTACCGATGCCGACCTTCATGCGCTCGGCGCGCCGATGAGGTCGCAAAGGCGGTCCACGGCCTCCTGCTCGGTCTGCGCCTCCGACGCGCTCGTCACGGCTCGATCCCAGAGAGGGTGGGCCACGATTGCAGAGAGTGGCGATCACGTGCAGGCGGATGTGCCGCGACTTTCGGCGGGACTCGGGAGTGGTTCCTAGTCGCGGCGGGCGGCGAGGCAACGATCACGAACCGGGCAATGGCGGCATACCTCGGGATCGTCTGCGCCAGGCGGCAGGAACTGCAACCTTTCCGGGGCAAGGAGGTCTGCTTCCGGGGCCTGGGGAGGGCGCTTCCGCCGATGGTCCCCAGCGGTCCGAAACGCGGCCTGGTAGCCGGCTGGCCTACTGGTGAGAGTCAGGTTCCACTCGTCGGCCGTGTTGCTCCCTGGGTAGATCACTGCCTTGGCCTCGCTGCTGCTGCGCTCGCCTCTCGTGAACTGCCGCCAGAGGTCGTCGCACAGTCGCCGCGCCTGATCCTCCGCCTCACCGTTTCTGCGCATCGCGCCCAGCACGTTCCCGTAGAGCATGGCGTGGTGGTGTGGGCTCCGGAAGGCGGGCGTATCCCCGAGGAGCCACTGGAGCGCGAACCGTCGGGGGCACGCGTGAGCGACGGCGGTCGCCCTAGCGTCGAGCGAGGCGACAGCAGAGTCGAGGTCCGGAGCGCCGGGCGAAGGTGGAGGCTGTAGGACCTCTCGTAGTGCTGGATGCTGTGCTGGTCCCTGCCAAGGATGGATGCTCACGCCGCCCACGAACTCCGCCACTCGCTCGTCCGCGCCCGCCGGTTCGGTGATCAGCGTGACTAGGGAGGAGGCGTGGTGCAGATCTCCATCGAGCTCTTTGATCCAGCTGAGGGTCAGCGGATGTGCCGTCGCCTCTGGTTCCGTTAGTTCGGGGACTCCGTCGAGGCCCAGATGGAGTAGATAGAGGTCGCCTTGACCCGCGTCTTGAGAGCGGGTCCTCAAGATGCCGAGGCTGATCTCGTGGGCGTCGCGGGAGACCGCATTAACGTCGCTTTCCCTCAGGGGCCATCCCAGCCCACCTACCCGCGACGGGAACGACGTTTCGGAGAGGTTGGCGAGGTGCAGGGGGCGATGCGATGCGGCGAATCCAAGAGCATCAAGACTTCTCAACGGGCGGACGAGGCTGTCGTCATCTTCGCTGTCATGCCCTGCTGTGTCGAAGTCCGGCTTACGCCCTAGTACCATCTGGACGATCTCGATGACTTCGTCAACGTGGACAACTGTGTCACCTAGGTCGCCGAAACTGTTGAACTTGGACCGCACCTCTTGGGCTTCAGCTGCAGGAAGATCGCGGAGGCCACGTTCCATCCGGTCACGCAGAGTGCTCAGGTGCACATCGAAGGTGGCGCTTTCTTGGGCGACTGTTTCGTTGAGGAGCGTCACTACGGCTTGAACGGCGTCCCGCACGAATGCAGCCTCTTCGACCGACAGGTCAGCCCACGGCAGCATTCGCACCTGATTGTCGAGTTGCCTTGCGATGCGCTCACGGTCGTCCTCGTCGAGGCGGCGGGCACCGCGAGCGGCGACCTCGTCGACGATGAGCCGATGCAGAGCTTCCGCACGCGTAATCCACTGGTCAACTGTGTCGCAGCCGTCGAAGAACTGAATGCAGCGTCGGAGCGCCGCAAGTGCTCGGGTGTCACCGCTACCGGGGACATCGAGGTATCCACTCGAGACAATGTCGAGCAGCCGCTCACTGCTTAGGCGTAGCCGCGGGTGGGCCCCGACGGTCGGGTGGATGCACCTGTGCAATCCGAGGAGGAACGACCCGACCGGCAGTTCGCTCAGGTCGACCGATCCGCTTGCCTGATCGCGATCGAGACGCCGAACTAATCGAGCCAGCGCCTTCGAAGCGGCGCCGTAGAAGAGACTGCCAGGACTCTCTGTGCCTTTGTCCCGCGTCGCTGCCCAGTGGCGCGCGAACTCCGCCGCGTTCCGGTAGGAGACCACCTCCGCCTGGTGCGCGAGCGCCTTTGAGTCAACCGGCTGGCCCGTGAGGGCTGCGCGGTACGCATCGGCGCAAACGGTCGGACGTGGCCTGGCGCTGCGGTACTCGACCGGAGGCATCTGCCAGTCGTTCTCGGTGAAGAACCGCCGCCACGTCTTGAAGGCAGGACTGCGTCCATCGTCGTGCACGACGAAGATCTGGTCCACCTCATGCAGTCCCGCAAGAAGCTGGAACAACTGCCACTGCGGCGGCGTATAGAAGTAGAACCCATGGTGCACGAGGGTGCGGCGTGCGCCGTTCTCGAGGGGCCCGAAGCCTGCTTGTAGTGCGTCACGCAGGAACTGTGCAACGTCCCGGCCGCGAGCCGACCTGCCGGTAGCCACCTCGACAGGGTCAATCCAGAGCGCGTCGCGAAGCGTCGTGAAGGCCGGCACTTCGGCTTCGACCTGAGCCCAGCCCCGTATTGCTGCCTCGGGCAACTGACTGGTCGGGGTAAAGTCAGCGGGCCTCATTCCGGCTGCTGCCAGCGCTGTGATGGTTCTGAGAAACTCCCGCCGGTTCCTTAGGAGTATTGTTCCCTCCTGGAGCGGGAGTGTCCCTAGCCGTACGGCGCTCTGAAGCGCGTTGCCCATAAGGAACTCGAGCCGGAACTGGCACCATCCCGCACGCTCCCTCCACTGGCGGCGCGCCTTCTGATACTCCTCCGGACTGCGGGAGAGGACATTCTGGCCAGGGAAACCCTCGACACCTTGGCTGAGGCCATGTGGGCGTGCCGGAAGGACGATCAGGTCGAGCAGGGCTGCAATCGGCAAGGCGACCCTGCCGGTTTCCTGCATCACGCGAGACAGTGACACCGTGGCGGTCACGTGGTTGGCCTGGCTCCAGGACGTACCCGCTTCAAAGAGCACCGTGGCTAGGTCGTCTCTTCGAACAGAGGGGACGGCGATTGCGCTCATCTGGCCCATCAGGAGCCTCCGGGCGTTGAAAGTAGTTCGGACCACGAGTTCGGTACCTGCGGCGTGTGTCCGGCGGGCTTGCGGAAGGCTCGCACTTCGAGCCGCGCCCGGGTCATGGCGACGTACAGGAGACGGACTTCTTCGAGCATTGCCTCACGTTCGTTCTCCTGGTCGTCGGCCCCGTCCTGCGCGTAGTTGGCGAATACCTCTGCCTGTCCGGGCGGGGACCAGCGCCAGAGGAGTGCCGCCTTCGTGCCGGGTCGTCGAAGCACTGACACTTCGGTCCGGCCCTTCCTCGGCTGGTTGCGGATGAACGGCTTGGTAGTGAATGGCAGCACAACTCGGTGGTACTCGAGGCCCTTCGCCTTGTGGACGCTCAGTGCGACAGTCACCCCGTCTGCCGTGAGCGTGGCCTGCTCGTACGGCTCGTCCTCGTCGGTATTGGTGGCGATCTGAAGCCGAAGCCACTCGAGGACCTGGAGCGGCGAGGCTGACCCGTCGTCGAACGTGTTGCTGATCAGCGTGATGAGGTGGTTGAGGCAGTTTGAGTACCGGCCGCGCTCCTCGTCTTTCTCGCCCGGGCGCTCGACGGCGTCGGGAGCGAACCAGGCGACGCAGTCCACCAGGAGCCCGACTATGGAGCTGCGCGTCAGGTGTCGCTGCAGTATCGCGAGCCGGTCACTGAGCCCGCGCAGGTCGCCCGTGCTCAGCCGAGCAGATGAGGCCAAGGTGCCGAAGCGCGACCGCCAGTCGATTGGCGCAGCTTGGGCGTTGCGCCAAGCCTCCGCCGCGTCCTCGGGGAGGACATCTGGGGGCTCGGAGGCAAGGACCCCGGCGCCCCATCGGGACTCGGCCAGTTGCAGCAGCGCGGCCGGGTCGCCGGGCGCCATCAACACCTCCAGCAGTGCGCGCGCCTCAACGACCGCCGGGCTGCGGAAGAACTCGCCGCCGACGTAGACCAGGCAGTGGCCGCCGCGCTTGTGGATGGACTCCTGGACGAGCCTGGCCTGCCAGTTCTCCCGGCACAGGATTGCCAGAGAATTGGCCTTGTGAGCGGCTCGCCAGGAGCTGATGACATCGGCGGCCTGATCAGCGGCATACTGGTCGGGCCACCATGATCGGTCCGTGAAGTGCACCGGAGTGCTGCGATCTCCGCGGCCCGTGTTCCCAGCGTGGAGTTGGTCGTCCGGCTGGTATTCCAGCCACTTGCTCTGTCCCCAATAGCGGAAGAACGGGTGCAGGCTGTTCAGCAGCCGCTCACCGGAACGGAAGTTGCGGATCAGACCGTAGGGCTGGAACGGCGTGAGTCCAAGGTCGTCGACCCTCTCAGCGAGTTCCGAGAAGGCGTTGCCCGCTGCCCCGCGGAAGCGGTAAATCCCTTGCTTGACGTCGCCGACCACGAACATGCTGGCGCCGGTCTGCTGATGGATCTCGAGGAAGAGACTGATCTGCAGCGCGTCAGTGTCTTGGAACTCATCGACGAAGATATGCCGGAATGTGGGCAGGCGGTCACCCGATGTCGCGGCGGTTGACACTGCAAGCGGGACTAACCCTGACGTCGGGACCACCTGCTCGTCGCGGCAGAGTTCGCCGAATGCCTGTGCAACGTCCTCGAGGGTCGCTCGCGTCATGTCGAGTACCTCGGTTCTGAGCCGGTCCCCGTGTGGAGTTCCCCAGTCGAAGGGCGGGGGGTCGCCGCCGTCCAGTTGCATGAGCGGCAGGCCGTTGTTCTCCAGTCCTGCCCAGACAGACTCGAGATGGTCTTCCCAGGCGTAGGCGGCCGGCACTCGGCGTGCGTCTGCGGCGCCCATGGCGCGGTTGAGGGCCGCTAAGTCCGCGGACAACCGTTCCTGCAGCAGTCTGCGGAATGGCATCGTGAGCTGGCCGACGCGGAAGTTCGGCGCATAGCCGACCGCTTCTCCGGTCTGCTGCAACGTCTGTTTGGCGAACGTGTGGATGGTGCTGATACTTGCGGTGCTGAGTTGCAGCATCCAAGCGACAACCGGCGGCACGCAGTAGCGACAGAGTCGCTGGCGAAGCATGAGGGTGCGGCCCAAGCGCGCGCGCATCTGCAGGGCCGCTTCCCGCGTGAATGTCACGAAGGCGAAGTGCTCCGGGGTGAGCTCGCCCGCCTCGGCCGATCCGTGCGCAGCTGACCGTTGGGTGGAGAGCAGGAAGACCATCCGCTCACTCATCGTCTCGGTCTTGCCTGTTCCGGCGCCGGCCCGGACCAGTACATTCTCGGCCCGGGGCGCGTGGACGACCCGCCACTGGCCGTAGTTGAGCCCGCCTGCATCCTGGGCGCGGGCCATCGCAGCTTCGAAGATGGATAGCTGCCCTGGACTTAGCTGACCGTCGACGGCCCAATGCACCTCCTCAGGGAGCCCTGTCACGACCGCGTCCTCGAGCAATCGTGCGCCGCGGAAGGCTTCGAGCTGCTGCGCTGGAACGCTGCTGCTGAGCGGTCGGTCGGATACCAGGAAGACTCGGACGCCGTAGTCAATGAGGGCCAGGACATCGTCAGCGTGCTCTCCGAGTGGCCCCAACCTGGTCACGCTGTACTGCGGCACCGGGGTGAGACCGAGCCTGTGGCAGGCTGCCGCCAAGCCGGCAGCGTGCGTCTCGTCGATGAAGCGGCGGGCGACTTCATCCTCCCGTGCTGCCTGCGCCGACGGTCCTGGACCGTCTTCGGAGGCCGGGGCAGGCCAGCGCCGCCTACGCTCTGCGCGCTCCAACGCTGCGTCGTCCAACCACTCGCCAGAGCCCTCGTCCGCGAGGATCGGCGTGTTGGTCTGCGAGGTGCTTAGTGGAGGGCCGGGTACCTCGGTCATCGCGCTGACGGGCCAGACCCAGGCGGTGATCCTCTCGCCATCCCGACCGGTTCGAGTGTCCTCGTGGCCAGCGTCGCGAAGCTCGCGCATGCTCGCGCGCAGCCATCGTCCATGGGCATTCGTAGCGGTGGGTGCCTCGAACAAGATGAGGTTGACCGGCATCTGGGTGGCACGCGCCAATCGGCGATAGTCGTTGAAGGCAGCACGTTCCATCCAGTGCTGCCGGACTCCGGTGAGCGGGTCGACGTCGGCGGCTGACCGGTACTTGACCTCCCAGTACTCGGTGACGCCTGCCTTCGCAGCCGCGATGTCGGGTTGCCGAACAGAAGGCCCGGGGGTGTAGGCAAGAGGCGCCAGTGTCGTCGTGGCGTTGCCCACTGCCCCCGACAGCAGGTGAACCGTGTAGCCCATCTGGTTGAGCCAGTCGGCCCAGGCGCGTTCACATTCGTGCCAAGGGGCGTCAGTGTCGTCGAAGCTACTGTTCATGTGGCTCTTCCTCGGTGGTGAAGCCGTGTTCGGTTGCGAGCGATCTCAGATCGGTCTCGAGGTCTACAAGGGTGAACCCGCCCGGGTGTTCACCGTTCGCGAGAAGGTCACGCCACGCTGCGAAGACACCATGCCGCAGTGTGCTGGGCATCAGTGACGTCATGCCCCACCGGGCAAGTACCTCGGACTCAGCGGTGAAGGTCTCACGCAGAACCGCGTAGCGCGCCTCGTAATCGGACCGGGGGGACGAGGGCACGGAGGAGGCGGAGGTTGTCCCGTTGTGGGCTGTTGACCTCCTTGAGTCGCCCCCACGGGCGGAAGAGTCCGCCCGATCTGGCCGGCGACCCGTCGCTGCGCTGGGCGCGGCCGGCCCACCAGATCGCAGCAGGCGAGTCACCAGGTCGCGGACGTCGTTCGCAGCGGGGTGCTTGCCTCGGTGTCGCATCTCCTCCTGGATCTGCGACAGGACCGTCACATTGTCGGGTTCGCGACGGGCGAGGCTCTCTAGTTCATCGCTCCTGAGGCGCTTGTATGGCCGAACCTCCACTACTCCGGCGCGCCGTATACGCCGCCACCCCCCCCGTTTCTCGGCGTGTTGATTCGCCCGATTGTAGAAGGTTCGGCTGAGCGGCGTCGGCGAATCTGCTACGCACCAGCAGCGTTGCGTCGGTCAGCCCGAAAGGTCCCGAGCGCCGAGTGGCTGGAGGAACGCAACTCCCAGTCGGCGGCCGTGCAGGTTGAGGCCCGGGACGTCGGAGTCTCGCTGGGCGGTCGGGCGACCGGCGTGCCCGAGATGGTCGACGTCTACTGCGATCCCACCGTCATCGACTTTGCGCTCAAAGCCCTCGCGCCATCGAGAAGATCTCGTTCCCTAAGGTTTGCCGCGACCACCGCTTCGCCCTCGACGGCGACGACTTCCTCGCCACCCTCGTCGAGGTCCCCGACATCGACGGCACCTTCCTCGAGTTCGAGACCATCGCGCTAGCCGCCGACGTCGATCGCGCTCTTGACGTGGCGCAATCAGTGCTGCGCCGGCTCGGGATCGGCGAGGACGACCTCACGACCGAGACGTACACCGATGCCGTCGCTGCGGCCCGTAGAGACGTCAGCCCAGACCCCATCGAGTAGCTCAGTCCCGGTGCTGGAGGCGGGCTGCCCGATCGGCGCAGGCCGGGCATGGGAGTGACGCTCGGAGGTCTCGACAGCGGCTCCGTGACGTCGCTCCGGTAACACGCGCCTGATGAAGTTGCGTCGAACATAAGCTCTAGCTAAGCTTCATATGTGACCAAGACGCCGGCCTTCCGCTTCATTGACCTCTTCGCTGGTGTCGGTGGCTTCCATGCCGCCCTCAAGGCCTACGGGGGCGACTGTGTGTACTCCGTCGAGATCGACCCGGCGGCCGCGTCGGTCTACCGTCGCAACTGGGGAGGCGACCCTCTTGGTGACATTGCCCAGGATGCAAACGACGACGTAATGAAGGTTCCGGCACACGAGGTTCTGGCTGCTGGTTTCCCCTGTCAGCCGTTCTCCAAGTCAGGTTTCCAGCGCGGCATGGATGAGACTCGGGGAACGCTCTACTGGAACATCCTGAAGATCATCGAGAAGCGCAAGCCCAAGATCGTGCTCCTGGAGAACGTCAGAAATCTGGCCGGTCCCCGCCACTTGCATGAGTGGCAGGTAATCATCGAGACGCTGCGCGAGCAGGGGTACCGGGTCTCAGACACTCCTGCAATCTTCTCGCCGCACATGTTGCCCCCGGAGCGTGGTGGGCGTCCTCAGGTCCGCGAGCGGGTGTTCATCACCGCAACCCACAATCCGGCTGGCCTGGGCGATGACATCGAGGTGCCACCGGCGCCGCGGCCGGGAGGCGTGGACGGATTCGACCCGAAGGCCGAGTGGCATCTTGAGGACCTACTCGACGACACCCACAACATCCCGGGATGCAATCTCACAGATGCCGAGCGTCTATGGATCGACGCCTGGGACGAGTGGGTCCAGCGCTGGTACGAGGCAACCGAAGGGCGCAGGCCGCCTGGTTTCCCGATCTGGGCTGACTCGTGGACGGATTTCGATGGTGTGGTCGGGAACTTTGGATTCGTACCTGAGTGGGACGATCTGATGGCCGCGGACCCGAATCTGCCGAGGTGGAAGGCAGGACATCTTGCGAAGAACTACGCCCTGTACGCCGAGCATCGCGACTGGATTGATCCGTGGGCTACCAGGAGTGGCCTCTACACCAGCCGCTTCCCCGCCTCGCGTCGCAAGCTCGAATGGCAGGCGCAGGACACTCCCCGACTGTGGGACACGGTCATGCACCTTCGGCCCAGCGGAATCAGGGCCAAGCGACCGACCTACCTTCCGGCTTTGGTGGCCATCACCCAGACGTCGATCGTCGGTCCCCGTGAGCGCAGGCTCTCGCCTCGCGAGACCGCTCGTCTCCAGGGTTTGCCTGACTGGTTCGACTTCGGTCACCAGCGACCGGCCGCGACGTATAAGCAAATGGGCAACGGCGTGAACGTCAGCGCGGTTTGGCACGTTCTCCGTGAGGTCGTGCAGCGCGATGAGGACATCCTCAAGCACACCAAGGCGGGACTCTCGATCCTCGACGCGGTGCTGACGGCGCCGCTGTCACCGGATGGCGTCCTCGAGGCGATGGTTCCGAGCGACTAGATTCTCTTGACGCTTGGTGGACGCCAGTTGACGTCACCCGGCTCTCACGGGTATGAGTCTGAATTCCCCGGATGTCGGGTCGAGTCGTCGTCTTCCCCGAACTGCATGCCCGCCCCAGATGCCCAAAATGCACTGGCAGGGATGGGGCTCTGCCCAACCGGGCCGACCCGCGAGCCATGATGACGTGCTCACGGGTCCGCTGCGTTCCCTTAGCCTCGCGATCGGGAGGCTGCTTCCCCATGACCCGGTTGGTGCAGATTTCGAGGAACTCTGAAACTTCGGCAAGAATCTTCTGCTTGGTCGTTACGAGACCTATCCCGCAAGTGTCTTCGTATAGATCAGGAAGTTGTCGATGTCCCTTTTCTTGATGGATACCTTGGCCTTGCGTGGCTTTCCGTCGGGCTGCCGGAAATCCTTCTGGAAGTCCTTGAGTACCAGGCTGACGTTCGCCTGGTTCACCTCAAGGATCTTCACACCCACGAACCGCACGGCCTCCTTGAACTTTGCGGCATAGGAAAGCGGGTCATAGACCTTGCTCCGACCGACATGCCCGACAGACCGTCGCCAGTCGTTCCAGGCGATCGTCGTCACGTTGTAGTTATCGCGTCCGTGCCATGTCTCGTGCTCGTAGATCACGTACCAGAAGCGGCCGTACTTCTCGAGACAGCGTAAGAAGTTTTCCTTGTCATTGCCCGGTGACTCGTTGACAGCGACGTTAGAGGCCTTGAGATCGCCGTAATGCTCAAGCACAACGTCATCGAGGAATCGCAGATCGTAGTCGAACTCGCCCCTCCGCTTCTCCTTTTGCACGACGACGCGGTTGGTGAGGTGGTGCTCGGCCAGATATCGGCTCAGTCGGAACTCGACGTAGAATCCCGCCCATTCGTTCTGGAACCGGTCCGGCCAGTTCGAGGCATGCATCTCCTGGACGGCTTCCAAACCGTCAATGCGCTGGCCGTCGAGAAACACCGTGCTGAATCGGTCGATGACCTCAACGTGCGGATTCCTCTCCTCGTAGCCGGACCGTAAGTAGCGCTCGAACTGGTCGGCCCGCACGCTGGCGAGGCGGTTTCCGTTCTTGTCGTCGCGCGAGAACTGCCCGAGCGTCTGGGCTTGGAACAGGTCGTTGGTGTACACCCACGCGGACGAGTTGTTGGCCTTGTTTCGCACGTAGGTGCGTGCGTCGTAGTCGACAAAGATCGTGACATCGCCGTAGTGGTAGATCCCTACGAACCGCGGCCTCAGGCCGTCGTCGACAGCTTGCTGGTGGGCACCGACCCAGGAGTTCGGAATTTGGATGCGCTTCTTGAACGCGGCATGCGGGCCGCCCATATGGGTGATCTGCTTCTTGAAGATCACCTGGTCGCGGAAGCGCACAACCCGCACTCCGGCGTAAACTTCGGCTCGGGCTCCCGCAGTGAGGGCGTTGAGCAACAACTCGTTCTTCCGCGCCTCGCTCAGTGTCGTGTCAGGGTGCTGGATGACAGAGCCGTCGGGCAGTATCTGATCGACGTCGAGTATTCCCACTCCGGCTTTGTACCGCATCTGCTCGATGATGGTGGTCGATTTGCTGCGATGGCAAGGTGGCCGGGTGAGCAGATACGAACCCTGGGCCTCTTCCCCGGCCGTACGCGCCACCATGCAGGGAAACCGGCGGCGTGACACCGCGCCCGAACTAGCTGTGCGCCGCGCCGTGCACGCCCTCGGGCTCCGCTATCGGGTGGACGCACGGCCGCTGTCAGACTTGAACCGCCGGGCCGACCTAGTGTTCACGCGCACGAGGGTCGCGGTGTTCGTTGACGGCTGTTATTGGCATGGCTGCCCCGACCATGGCACCACTGCGCAGACCAACGCCGGGTACTGGGGGCCGAAGATTGCGCGGAACCGCGAGCGAGATGCCGAGACCGATCGGATTCTCGCTGATGCGGGTTGGCAGGTCGTGCGAGTCTGGGAGCACGAGGACCCTGCCGAGGTAGCGCTCGCCATCTTTGCCGCAGTCCGATCTGATGCGCAGCAATAGGGGTGGAGCAAACCACTGGACGATAGACTTCAGCCCTGCGTGTGACCGCCAACGCACTGTGCGGGTGAACTCGGACGCGGCACGGCGGGCAGGGAGTTCAGCCTGCCCGGACTTGGAGAGATCAGGGCTGCCGGCCTTGAGGTCGCGATCCAGTCACCGAACCGCGTGCCCGACCAACCTGTCGTAGATGCGTTCCGCCTCCAGTGAGGGAGCCGTCGGCGATTTCGACATTCATCTCGACTATGTAAAGCGGGTTCACGGCGCGCCTGACTTTGCACTGACACTCAGAACCCATGAGTACCCGGGGCCCACGCCGCACGGGAACCACCTACCTGCTCGTCGGAAGGGTGGTTTCTCGCCTACCCATCCTCGACTTCTACCGAGCCACCAGCAGGACCGGTGTAACGGGATCAAGCCGACCGGACGAGAAGCGAGCCGATGCAGACCGACGAATACCCGGTAAAGGGGATATGGCGCGGGCGGGAAATTGCGACGCTGGACGTACGCCAACGATTGGAGCCGCTCGCGATGCCGAACCGTCCCGACACCCACGCCCGGACCATGTTGCCGATCCCGGACCGACCAGCTTCGGGGCACACGACGTACGACGCCAAGGATCCCGACACCGCCTACCCACCGATCGAGCCGCTGCTCCCGCCGGACGGCGCGCCCAACGTGCTCGTCGTACTTCTCGACGACGTCGGCTTCGGAGCATCGAGCGCGTTCGGAGGGCCCTGTTCCACGCCGGTCGCCGAGCGGCTGGCCGCCAACGGCCTGCGCTACAACCGGTTCCACACCACGGCGTTGTGCGCCCCGACGAGGCAGGCCCTGCTGACCGGCCGCAATCATCACTCCGTCGGCATGGGCAGCATCACCGAGACGGCCACCTCGGCGCCTGGCAACAGCTCGGTGCGGCCCAACACCAAGGCCCCGCTCGCGATGACCCTCAAGCTCAACGGGTACTCGACGGCACAGTTCGGGAAGTGCCACGAGGTCCCGGTCTGGCAGACCTCGCCGCTCGGCCCGTTCGACGCCTGGCCATCGGCCGGTGGCGGGTTCGAGACGTTCTACGGATTCATCGGCGGCGAGAACAACCAGTGGGACCCGGCGCTCTACGAGGGCACCACCCCGATCGAGCCGCCGGCGACGGCCGAGGAGGGCTATCACCTCACCGAGGACCTGGCCGACCACGCGTGTGCCTGGATCCGTCAGCAGAAGGCGTTGATGCCCGACCGGCCGTTCTTCGCCTACTTCGCACCGGGCGCGACCCATGCTCCCCATCACGTCCCCCAGGAGTGGATCGACAAGTACGCCGGGAGGTTCGACGACGGCTGGGACGTCCAACGGGAGCGCACCTTCGCGCGGCAGAAGGAGCTCGGGGTCATCCCGGCCGACGCCGAGCTGACCGCCCGCCACGAGGAGATCCCCGCATGGGACGACATGCCGGACGAGCTCAAGCCCGTGCTCGCCCGTCAGATGGAGGTCTACGCCGGCTTCCTGGAGCACACCGACCACCACGTCGGCCGCGTGATCGACACGATCGCCGACCTCGGCGTACTCGACAACACCATCGTCTACTACATCGTCGGCGACAACGGCGCCTCGGCCGAGGGCACCGTCAACGGAGCCTTCAACGAGATGGCCAACTTCAACGGCATGGCCGCGTTGGAGACCCCGGACTTCATGCGGGCGAAGATGGACGAGTTCGGCTCACCCAGCTCCTACAACCACTACTCGGTCGGCTGGGCGTGGGCGATGAACTCGCCGCTGCAGTGGACCAAGCAGGTCGCGTCGCATTGGGGCGGGACCCGTAACGGCACCATCGTGCACTGGCCCGAGCGGATCGACGACCCGGGCTCGGTGCGTTCCCAGTTCACCCACGTGATCGACCTGGCGCCGACCATCCTCGAAGCGGCAGGACTGCCCGAGCCGGCCATGGTCAACGGCGTCCAGCAGTCGCCGATGGAGGGGACCAGCATGCTCTACACGTTCCGCGGCGCGAACGAGCCGGAGCGCCACGATCTGCAGTACTTCGAGATGTTCGCCAACCGCGGCGTCTACCACAAGGGCTGGAGCGCGGTCACCAAGCACCGCACCCCGTGGGTGATGGTCGGCGGGGACCTGCCGGCGTTCGACGACGACGTGTGGGAGCTCTACGACGGCGACACGGACTTCAGCCAGGCGAGGGATCTCTCGGCGGAGCACCCCGAGAAGCTGGCCCAGCTGCAGCGGCTCTGGCTGATCGAGGCCGTCAAGTACGGCGTGCTCCCGATGGACGACCGCACCGCCGAGCGGATCGAGCCCGCCATGGCCGGCAGGCCGACGCTCGTCCATGGCAGGACCCAGCTCTTCTTTCCCGGCATGGGCCGGCTCTCGGAGAACAGCGTGGTCAGCATCAAGAACAAGTCGTTCTCCGTCACCGCCGAGGTGACGATCCCCGACACCGGTGCCGAGGGCGTGATCATCGCCCAGGGCGGCCGGTTCGGCGGCTGGACGTTCTTCGCCCGCGACGGAAGGCTCAAGTTCGTCTACAACGTGCTCGGCATCCAGCAGTTCCGCGTCGTCTCGGAATCGCTGCTCGCCGCTGGGACCCGTCAGGTCCGGATGGAGTTCGCGTACGACGGTGGTGGGCTCGCCAAAGGGGGCGGCGTCACGCTCTACGACGACGGCAAGCCGGTCGGCTCGGGCCGGGTGGAGGCGACCCAGCCGATGGTCTTCTCGGCCGACGAGACCACCGACATCGGCTACGAGTCCGGTACGACCGTCTCCTCGGACTACACCAGCCGGACCAGCCGGTTCACGGGCAAGATCGCGTGGGTCCAGATCGACCTCGGGGACGACGTCCACGACCACTACATCGACCCGGAAGAGCGATTCAGGATCGCCATGGCACGCCAGTAGCCGCTGCGCCGCGATGTCACAGATCCACCAGCTGTCCCGTCTGAGGGTGAAATCGGGAATCGACTGGACCTGGAGACAACATGAACATCGCCCTCTGGATCGTCGCCGGCGTATTCGCGTTCGGCTACATCGCTGGCGGCATCGTCAAGCTGAGGATGCCTTACGAGAAGTACGCCGCGAAGCTGCACTGGCCCGAAGACTTCACCCCCGGCAACGTGCGGTTCATGGGCGTCGTGGAGGTCCTCGGTGGCATCGGGCTGGTCCTGCCGGGGCTGGTGAACGTGGCGCCGGTGCTGGTGCCGGTCGCGGCGTCGTGCATGGCGCTCTACATGGCCGGAGCGGTCACCGAGCGGATCCGGCGGGCGGAGTACAAGGAGCTGCTCGGTGACCTGGTGTTCCTGGCGGCGATGGTCTTCGTCGCCTGGGGGCGTTTCGCGATCGAGCCGTTCTAGCGGCTAGGAGGTCGCGTGGGTCAGCGCGAGCGCCCGCTGTGCCAGGGGCACGGCGGCCGCCCGGTCCTCGGGCACGAGCCCGACCCGGGTACGCCGATCGAGGAGGTCGTCGAGGTCGGCGGCCCCCTCGTGCGTGACCCCGAAGACGAGCTCGGCCAGGGTGACGCCGCCAGGACCGGGCGTTACCAGGTCGTCCTCCGGGAGACCGGTGGCCCGGACGGCCTCATCGATGACGGACCTCGCCTCGGTGCCGAAGCGGCGGACCAGGCGCGTGGGCTCATCGATCTGCTCGAGGACGTCGCGGGGTGCGGCGCCGAGCAACGGCAGGTCCCGGGTCCGGCAGGGGATGCCGGTCAGACCGGTCGCGTCGATCGCGTCCTCGGCCATCTGCCGGTAGGTGGTGAGCTTGCCGCCCACGACGGTCACGACACCGGTGCGGGAGGTGAGCACGGCGTGCTTGCGCGAGAGGTCGGCGGTGGAGCCGTCAGCCTCCAGCAGCGGCCGGAGCCCGGCGAAGGCGCCGACCACGTCGGAGCGCTTGACGGGGCGCTCCAGGGCCGGCGCGAGTACGTCGAGCAGGAAACCGATCTCGCCTTCGGTCGGCTGAGGTACGTCCGGGATCGGGCCGTCGACCGGTTCGTCGGTCAGGCCGACATAGATGGTGCCCTCCGGCTGCGGGATCGCGAACACGAACCGGCTGGTGCTGCCGGGCACCGGAACGGTCAGCACGGTGCGTAGACCGGGGATGCTGTCGGCCCGAAGCACCAGGTGGGTGCCCCGGCTGGGCCGCAGCCGCACCTCCTCGACAAGGTCGCCGGCCCACACGCCGGTCGCGTTCACGACCCCGCGAGTGCGTACGGTCCGGGTGGCGCCGGTGCGCTCGTCGCGTAGGGCCACGTGGGTCGAGGTGGCCTCCAGCACGCGGACCCGGGTGTGGACGTGGGCGCCGTACGACGACGCCGTCCGCGCCAGGCAGGTGACCAGCCGGGCGTCGTCCTCGAGCTGCCCGTCCCAGTTGATCAGGCCCCCTCGCAACCCGGCCGAACGCAGCCCGGGCGCGAGCTGCTGGGCCTCGGTGCGGGTGACTCGGCGGGGGCGCGGGAGCGTCTCGCGGCTGGTGCGCGCGCTGAGCCGGAGCAGGTCGCCGGTGCCGAACCCGGCGGCGGCCAGGGCGGCCTGGGTGAACGAGACGTTGCTCGTCAACGGGAGCAGCCAAGGCAGTGGACGGGTCAGGTGGGGCGCGGTGCGCTCCATCAGGATGCCGCGCTCGACCGCGCTCTCGTGGGCGATGCCGAACTGCAGGGCGGCGAGGTAGCGCAGGCCGCCGTGGACCAGCTTGCTGGACCAGCGGGAGGTGCCGAACGCGACGTCGTGCGCGTCGACCGCGAGCACCCTGAGGCCGCGGGAGGCGGCGTCGAGCGCGGCGCCGGCACCGGTGACGCCGAGGCCGACGACGACCAGGTCGACGTCGTCGGGGATGTGACCGGAGGGGTGATCGAAGCCGTGGGCGATGCGATCGGTCATGGTGCCAGATACCTCCGGACGAGCTCGATGAGCTCCTGGTCGAGCGCGTCGGTCGTGACCCGGTCGTCGGTCATGGTGCCGACCGAGATCGCGTAGCCGTGGGTCGCCAGGACGATCCCGCGGGCGAGCGTCTCCGGGTCGCCGGTGCGTACGGTGCCGTCTGCCTGGGCTCGGGTGATCTCCTTGACGAGGACGTCGAGGATGGCGTCCTGGGAACGGCCGCGACGGTGGAGCAGGTAGGGCAGCAGCCACTCCGGGTCGAGGTCGACGGCGCGCCGGAACAGCTCGTCGCGCCGCACCGCGGCGACCGCGCCCGCGACTCCGGTCGCGATCCGCTCGGGTCCGCCGGCCGATTCGGCGACGTCGGGCAGGACGGTGGCGATGAGCTCGGCCGACTCGTTGGTCATCAGGTCGGCGAAGAGCGTCGCCATGTCCGGGTAGGTCCGATAGACGGTCATCCGGGACACCCCGGCCCGGTGGGCGACATCGGTGAGGGTCGTCCGCTTCCAGCCGACGGCGAGTACGCACTCGCGGGCGGCCGCGAGCAGCCGGTCGGCGGTCGACAGCCCCTGGTCGTTGTTACGTTCGGACGTCATGTGTAACACTGTAACGCATGATCCTCGAGATGCACCCTCAGCGCTGGGGCGACCCGGCCCACGCCGCGCCTCTGCCCGAGTCGGTCAAGGGCCTCGTCGACGCCTTCATCGGCACCCGCGACACCCCGGCGGTCGACCAGGTCCGGATCCCAGCGCCCGGCCTGAGCGCCTCCCTGCTCGACGGGCTGCGCGCGCTGGTCGGTGAGGACGAGGTCCTGACCGACGACGACACCCGTCGGCTCCGCACCCGCGGGAAGTCGACCCCTGACCTGCTCCGGGCACGCGCCGGGGACCTGGCCGATGCACCCGACGCGGTCGTCCGACCGGGCTCGCACGAGGACGTCGAGGCGCTGCTCGCCTGGGCGGTCGAGCACCGGGTCGCGGTGGTTCCCTTCGGGGGCGGGACCAGCGTGACCGGTGGCCTGGCCGCGCGGCGAGACGGCTTCGCCGGTCTGATCAGCCTGGACCTGGTGCGCCTCGACCGGCTGCTCTCCGTCGACCCGGTCTCGATGACCGCCGTCCTCCAGCCCGGCATGCGCGGCCCGGCGGCCGAGGCCGCCCTGGCCGAGCACGGCCTGACGCTCGGACACTTCCCGCAGTCCTTCGAGTACGCCTCCATCGGCGGCTTCGCCGCGACCCGGTCCAGCGGGCAGTCGTCGGCGGGCTTCGGCCGCTTCGACGACATGGTCGTCGGCCTGCGGGTCGCGACCCCGATCGGCGAGCTCGTGCTCGGGTCCTCGCCCGCCAACGCCGCCGGCCCCGACCTTCGGCAGGTCGTGCTCGGCTCTGAAGGCACCCTGGGCGTCATCACCGAGGTCACGGTCCGGGTCCGCCCGGTGGCCGCGGAGAAGGCGTACGAGGCGTGGTCGTTCGCGACGTTCGCCGAAGGCGCCGAGGCTATGCGGACCCTGGCGCAGTCCGGCGGGCTGCCGACGGTGATCCGCCTCTCGGACGAGGCCGAGACGATGGTCAACCTGGCGAGCCAGAGCGACATCGGTGGCGAGGGCGTCACCGGATGCGTGCTGATCGTCGGCCACGAGGGGGCCTCCGTCGCCGCGCGCCGCGCCGAGGTGGCCGCCGTGCTCGAGGCGGCGGGTGGCACGAACCTGGGCGAGGAGCGCGGCCTGGCCTGGGCCGAGGGACGGTTCCACGCTCCGTACCTGCGCGACTCGATGCTCGACGCCGGTGTCCTCGTGGAGACCCTGGAGACCGCGACCTTCTGGTCCAACCGGGAGCGGCTCTACGGGGCCGTGAAGAGCGCGCTGGAGACCTCGCTCGGCGAGGGTGCGCTCGTGCTCTGCCACATCTCGCACGTCTATGAGACCGGCTGCTCGCTCTACTTCACCGTCGCCGCCCGGCAGACCGAGGACCCGTTGGCGCAGTGGCTGGCCGCGAAGGCCGCCGCCTCCGACGCCATGATCGAGTCCGGCGGGACCATCACCCACCACCACGCGGTCGGCACCGACCACAAGCCGTGGCTGACCCGGGAGATCGGACCGGTCGGCGTCGCCATGCTGCAGGGGCTGAAGGGCGCGGTCGACCCCACCGGCGTACTCAACCCAGGAGTGCTGATCCCGTGACCAGCGCCGGTGAGCGTGCGTTCTCGTTCCTGGTCAACCCGGTCTCCGGCGGCGGCGCGGCTCCGGCCGCGGTCGTCCCCGTGGCGCGGATCCTGCGAGATGCCGGTGCGCAGGTCGAGGTGATCTACTCGTCGAGCCCGCGCGCGACCCACGACGTCGTCGAGGCGGCCGTGGACCGGGGCGAGATCGTGGTCTCGGTCGGCGGCGACGGGATGCTGTCCTCGATCGCCGGCCAGGTCGCCTCCCGCGGCGGAACGCTCGGCATCCTCCCGGCCGGCCGTGGCAACGACTTCGCCCGCATGCTCGCGCTGCCCTCGTCCGCTGCTGAGGTGGCCGACCTGCTGCTCCGCGGGACGGCGCGCCCCGTCGACCTGCTCTCGTTGAGGCTCGGCGACTCTGCGCCCCGGGTGGTCGCCGGATCGGTGTACGCCGGGGTCGACGCCGTCGCCGGAGAGATCGTGGACCGCGTCCGCCGGATCCCCAAGGGGCTGCAGTATCCGTACGCCGCGGCCCACGCGCTGGCGACGTACAAGCCGGTCTCCGGAACGGTGGTCGTCGACGAGTTGGTCCTCGAGGTCCAGGCGGCGACCGTGGTCGTCGCGAACTCCGCCTACTACGGCTCGGGGATGAAGATCGCCCCGGCCGCCCGGGTCGACGACGGGCTTCTCGACGTGCTGATCATCGAGGCCGCCTCTCGGCGTCAGCTGCTCCGATCGCTGCCCAAGGTCTACGACGGCTCCCATGTCGCGCTTCCGGAGGTGACGGTGCTGCGGGGTCGCGCGGTCGAGCTCAGCGGCACCCCGTCCGTACCGATGGGAGCCGATGGCGAACCGATGGGGCACCTTCCGGCGGGCCCGGCCTCCGCGGCACGGATCGAGGTCCTCCCGGGGGCGCTCAGCATCCTGAGGCCCACGATTTTGAGTGATGCGCCGGCGCAGCCGAGTCGTTAGCCTGACGGGATGGAGCGGCTGTGGCCGCTGACCGGGCGGGACGAGGAGCTGCGGAGGGTCGCGGCGGCGATCCGGGCCGGTTCGGCGGGCGTCATCGTTGCGGGTCCGGCGGGGGTGGGGAAGACCCGGCTCGCCCGCGAGGCGCTGGCTTCCGCGGAGCGAGGAGCGACGGTCGTCCTCGCCCAGGGCAGTACGGCCGCCCGGACGTTCCCGCTGGGTGCGTTCGCCGGGCTGCTCGACGCGCGACCCGGGGAGGCCGCCGAGACGATCGGACGGGCGCTGGAACAGCTCACTCAGAAGCTGCCGCTCGTGCTGGCGGTCGACGACGCCCACCTGCTCGACGAGCACTCGGCGATCGTGGTGCATCGCGTGGTGGCGCGCCGGCTGGCGCCGGTGCTGGTCACTCTGCGTACGGGGGAGGCTGCGCCCGACATCGTGACGTCGCTGTGGAAGGACGAGCACCTGCCGCGTCTGGACCTGGCGCCGCTGGATGCCGAGGAGAGCACCGAGCTGATCGCGCGGGTGCTCGGCGGTCCGGTGGACACCGCGTCCGCGCACCGGCTGTGGACGCTGACCGAGGGCAGCCCGCTGTTCCTGCGGCACCTGCTGGCCGGCGAGGTGTCCGCGGGACGGTTCACGGCGGCGTCCGGGATCTGGCGCTGGACCAGCGAGCCGGCGATCTCACCGGAGCTCGCCGGCCTGCTGGAGCGCGAGATCGGCGACCTCGCGGCGGGGGTGCAGGACGTCGTCGACATGGTCGCCCTGGCTGAGCCGGTGGCGGTCCCGACCCTGTCCGCACTGACCTCTGCGGCGGACGTCGAGGAGGCGGAGAGCCGTGGGCTGGTGCGTACCGACGGCCTGGTCGCCCGGCTGGCGCACCCCCTCTACGGCGAGGTACGCCGCGCCGCGATGGGCACGCTGCGCGCCCGCCGCCTCCGCGGCCGGGTGGCACAGACTCTGGACCCGGAGCCGGATCCGATCCCTAGAGCCGTGCTCACCCTCGACTCCGACCTGCCACCGGAGCCGGCGCTGTTCCTGGCGGCCGCCGAGGCCGCGACCCGGATGTACGACCTCCCGCTGGCCGAGCGACTCGCGCGGGCGGCCGCTGCCACCGGCGACCTCGCCGCCAGGGTCGTGCACGGCGCCGCACTCTCCTGGCTCAGCCGGGGCGAGGAGGCCGAGGCGATCCACGAGGACATCGTCGCCACCGCGTCCGACCCGGGCGTGCTCGCGATGGTGCAGCTCCATCGCACCGGCAACCTGCTCTTCACGATGGCCAGGCCCGCCGAGGCCCATCAGGCGCTGGCCGCGGCCGAGGCCACCGGGGCCGCCCCGGCTCACGTCGCGGCCATGTCGCTCGTCCTGGGGCTGGTGGACGGGGAGACCTCCACCGTGCTCGCCCGTGCGCCGCAGCTGCTGCGGAGCGAGCTTCCCGACGATCTGGCCGCCATCCTGGCCGCCACCTCGGCATCCGCGGCGGCCGCCGTCACCGGCGAGCACGGGCTCCTCGACGAGGCCGCCGTCGTGGGTGGGCTGACCGCCGACCGGGTGCCGACCGTCATCCCCGGCTTCGGGCTCGCCGACTTCCAGGTGCTCGGGCACCGTCTCGCCGGCACCCCCGACCGGGGCGCGGACCTGGCCCGGAGGATGCGAGCGGCATCGGCCGACCTTCCCGGACCGGCGAGGCTCATGGGACTCGTCGTCGCGGGGCACGCCGCCCTCGCCGAGGGTCGGCTGCGCGACGCACTGGTCTCGCTGCGCGAGGCGTGGGCCGGGCTGGACGGCTCGGGCCACGAGTTCGCCTTCCGGTGTCGTACGTTGCTGGCCACCGCCCTCGCGCAGGCCGGTCTTCCTGAGGAGGCCGCGCCGCTCCTGGCCGGGATCGCTGCCGGGCACCATCCGGCGTACCGGCTCTATCTGCCCGACGACCGGCTCGCGCTGGCGTGGGGTGCCGCGGCCGAGGGGTGGACGACGGAGGCGATCGGGCACGCTGTCGCCACGGCTGACCTCGCTCGCGAGGCGGGTTCGCCCGCGTACGAGGTCCTGGCCTGGCAGACCGCGGTCCAGCTCGGTGACACGACCATGGCGCCGGCCCACCGGCTCGCGCCGCTCGCCGGGCTGTGCCCTCGCGCCGAGGCGGCCCTGGTCCACGCCCGAGCGTGGGCGGACGAGGACGGCGACGCGCTTCTCCGGGTGGCCCATGCGTGGGCCCGGCTCGGTGATCTCGTCGCCGCGGGCGATGCGGCGGCGCAGGCCGCCGACGTGCAGCGCCGCGCGGGACGGCAGGGATCGGGCATGACCGCGGCGGCCGCCGCGGCGAAGCTGGCCGAGAGGTCAGGTGCTCGCACCCCGGCGCTGGTGATCGCGGCCCGGCCGCTGCCGCTGACGGCCCGCGAGCGCGAGATCGCCGCGCTGGCCGCCCGAGGGTTGTCGAACAGGGACATCGCGGCGCGACTGACCCTGTCGGTGCGCACCGTCGAGGGGCACCTCTACCGGGTCGGCCACAAGCTCGGAGTCTCGGAGCGAGCCGCGCTGGCGGACCCTCTCGGAGTCGAGTAGCGCACTACTCGCACCACTCCGGATCCAGCGGCGGATGCTGAGAAGCACCCAACCGAAGGAGGAGTCATGAGCACCACCTACGTCCGGCCCGACGAGGGCCGGCACACCCCGATGGTCGACGGCGACCACATCGCGAAGGCCACCGTCAAGGACGCCCAGGGGGCCTTCGAGGTCTTCGAGGTCATCGCACCCGCCGCCCCGATGACGCCGCCGCACGTCTCGCCGTGGAGCGGGGTGCTGTACCTGCTCGAGGGCCGCATCACGGCGTACGTCGACGACACGTCCTACGACGTCGAGCCCGGCGGACTGGTCGTCTTCCCCGCCGGCACCCCCGCCACCTTCGAGGTCGTCGGCGACTCGGCCCGGGCCCTCGCGATCACCACCGGCGACGGCGCCGGCAAGTTCTTCGCCGACTTCGCCGCCTCCGTCCCCGCGGACCTCCCGGTCGCTGACTCGATGGCCGCGATCCTGACGGTCACCGAGCGCCACGGCGTCGCTCTCGCGGGAACACAGCCGTTGACAAACTAGCGTCCTGTGTTGATCCTGTGAGACATGACAAGCGATGTGTCTCACGGGATCGCCGCGTACGTCCCTCCGACCGGGCCCTCCTGGGCCGACCCGTGGCCGATGTACGCCGCGCTGCGCGAGCACGACCCGGTCCACCACGTCGCTCGGGGCGACTACTGGGTCCTGACCAGGCACGACGACGTCTACACGGCGGTGCGCGACCACGAGACCTTCAGCTCGACCGGAGGGCTGACGACGGCTCATGACGAGCTCGAGCGGATCGGGCTGGCCGACAACCCGCCGATGGTGATGACCGATCCGCCGGCCCATTCGGCCTTCCGGAAGCTGGTGAACCGGGGGTTCACGCCGAAGCAGGTCGAGGACGTGACTCCTCGGGTGACGCAGTTCGTCATCGAGCGCATCGCCGCGGTCAGGGATGCCGGGGGCGGCGACATCGTCCAGGAACTGTTCAAGCCGCTGCCGAGCATGGTCGTCGCCCATTACCTCGGTGTGCCCGAGGTGGACTGGGGCCGGTTCGACGTGTGGACCGACGCGATCGTGACGGCCAACGCGGCGCAGGACGAGAGCATCGGAGCAGGTGCCGCCGCCGAGCTGATGGGCTACTTCGCCGAGCTGATCGAGCGGCGCCGGAGAGAGCCCGCCGAGGACACCGTCTCCCACCTCGTCGCCGCCGGCGAGGCCGACGACGACGCCGGCCTGCTCCGGGTGCTCGCGTTCGCCTTCACCATGGTCGCGGGCGGCAACGACACGACGACCGGGCTGCTCGGTGGCGGACTGCCGCTGCTGGCGGACCGCCCCGACCAGCGCGAGCTCGCCCGCGACGACGTCCCGGCCGCGGTCGAGGAGCTGCTCCGGCTCACCTCACCTGTCCAGGGACTCGCGCGGACGACCACCCGCGACGTCACCCTCCACGGCACCACGATCCCCGCGGGCAAGAAGGTCCTGCTCTGCTACGCCGCCGCGAACCGGGACCCGCGTGCGTTCGGCGCCGACGCCGAGGAGCTCGACGTCACCCGCAACCCCCGGCAGATCCTGACCTTCGCCCACGGCGCGCATCACTGCCTGGGTGCCGCGGCCGCCCGGATGATGGGCCGGGTGACGCTCACCGAGATACTCACCCGGATGCCGTCCTTCACCGTCGACCACGACTCCCTGGCTTGGGCGCCGGGGAGCTACGTACGCAGGCCGGTCAGCCTCCACGTCGAGGTGACCGGATGAGCTGGCTGGAGGCGGAGCGGACCGAGCTCGCCGCCGAACGGATCCTCGACGCCGCGGGCGCCCTCTTCGCGGAGCGAGGCGTCGACAAGCCGGGCATGGACGAGGTGGCCCGCGCGGCCGGCTGCTCGCGGGCGACCCTGTATCGCTACTTCGAGAACCGGCAGGCGCTGATCCACGCCTTCGCCCATCGCGAGGCGCGGCTCATCACCCAGCAGGTCGCCCGGGCGACGACCGATGTGTCCGATCCCCGCCGTCGCGTGGTCGAGGCCGTGATCTCCTGCCTCGCCGCCGTGCGCGAGCGCCCCCACCTCGCCGCCTGGTACGCCGGTGACAGCACCCTGCTGCGCGAGGTGCTCCACGACTCCCCGATCATCCGCGGATCCGCGGAGAGCTATCTCGCCGCCGGCGCCACCGACCCCGACCTCGCCGACTGGGTCCTGCGCATCATCCTGTCGTTCCTCGTCAGCCCCGGCGCCGACGAAGAAGCAGAGCGTCGCCAGCTGGAGCGGTTCCTCGTGGTGCCGCCGAGCAGCTAGACCCGTCAGCGGCGGACGGCCGACGGCGCGGTGCCGTACCTGCGCCGATGGGCGGCGGCGAAGCGGCTCGCGGAGGAGAAGCCCCAGCGCGCGGCGACGTCACCGACGCTGAGCGCAGGGTCGGTGGTGAGGTCGGCGTGGGCGCGCTGGAGCCTGATGTCGAGGAGATACTGGGAGGGCGTGCTCCCCAGCCACTGCTGAAACCCCTCCTGCAGCCGGCGGGCGCTGGTGCCGGCGAGCGCGGCCATGTCGGCGGCGGTCCAGGCCCGGGCGGGGTCGTCGTGGAGGGCCTCGACCACGCGCCGGATCGACCGCGGCCGGGCAGCCGCGGTGACGCCGCCGTCGGGGCAGCACATCTCCATCAGGCCCGCGGCGACCGCGCCGGCGAGCTGACGGCGTACGAGCTCGCTGTCGGCGAAGAGGTCCGGGTCGTGCAGGTTGGCGGCCAGGCTGGTGGTCAGGTGATGCCACGCGCGACCGCGGCCGGACTCCAGCGACAGCTGCTCCGGGAGGAGGGCCCGGGCGTTGACGCGGTCGGTGCCCAGGATCCGCTCGGTCTCGATCTCCAGCCAGTCGCTGTCGAACTTCACGCCGAGCACGGTGCAGGTCGCGTCCCAGTGGCTGATCAGGGACGGGGTGTCGGCCCGGAAGACGGTGCCCTGGCCGACCACCGAGGTGAGCTCGCCGAACCGGCCGCGGCTCTCCAGGTGGCCGGTGATCGGCATGTTCACCTCGTACGCGCTCGGGTAGTCGCACTCGATCGCGACGTCCGCGCCCCAGCCGACGTGGCCGATCAGGACCGGCCCGAGATCCAGCGTACGCAGCGTCAGCCGCGGCTCGTGCGCGCCGCCGACCGGCCGGAGCTCGTGCGGGAAGTACGCCTGGGCCACGACGCGCGAGGCCTGCCCCCAGTCCCGGGGAGCGGCTCGCCTACGACCGGACATGCCGCAGAGCGTACCTGAGACGGCCGTCACAGATTGGTCGCGTTCAGGGTGCCGAACCCGCGCAATCCGTGTCGCCCGGGCGCGAGGACCGACCTACTTTCGACTCCTGTTCGGAACCTCCCACTCCCCGAGGAGCACCCATGACGACCACGCAGCAACCCGGCAAGCAGGACCTCTCCTGGCTCGACGACGTGACGATGACCGAGCTCGAGCGGAACCCCTACCCGACCTATGAGCGCCTACGCAGCGAGGCGCCGCTCGCCTTCGTCCCGGTGCTCGGTTCCTATGTCGCCTCCACCGCGGAGATCTGCCGCGAGGTCGCCACCAGCCCCGACTTCGAGGCGGTGATCACCCCTGCCGGCGGACGTACGTTCGGGCACCCGGCGATCATCGGCGTCAACGGCGACATCCATGCCGACCTGCGCGGCATGGTCGAGCCCCAGCTCCAGCCGGCCGAGGTCGACAGCTGGGTGGACGACCTGGTCCGTCCGATCGCCCGGAACTACGTCGAGCAGTTCGAGGACCGCGGCCGCGCCGAGCTGGTCGCGGAGTACTGCGAGCCCGTCTCCGTACGCTCGCTCGGCGATCTGCTGGGGCTGCAGTCGGTCTCCTCCGACAAGCTCCGCGAGTGGTTCCACAAGCTGAGCGTCTCGTTCACCAACGCCGCGGTCGACGAGAACGGGGAGTTCACCAACCCCGACGGGTTCACCCCCGGTGACGAGGCCAGGGCCGAGATCCAGGCGGTCGTCGACCCGCTGATCGACCGGTGGATCGAGCACCCGGAGAACACCGCGATCTCGCACTGGCTCCACGACGGCATGCCGCCGGGGAAGACCCGCGACCGCGCGTACATCTACCCCACCATCTACGTCTACCTGCTGGGTGCGATGCAGGAGCCCGGCCACGGGATGGCCTCGACGCTCGTCGGGCTCTTCAGCCGTCCCGAGCAGATGGAGGAGGTCGTCGACGACCCCTCGCTCCTGCCGCGGGCCATCTCCGAGGGCATGCGCTGGACCTCGCCGATCTGGTCGGCGACCGCGCGGATCAGCACCAAGCCGGTCACCGTCGCCGGCATCGACCTGCCCGCCGGGACGCCGGTGATCCTCTCCTACGGCTCCGCGAACCACGACTCCGGAAAATACGATGCGCCCACGGCGTACGACCTGCACCGGCCGCCGCTGCCGCACCTCGCCTTCGGTGCCGGCAACCACGCGTGCGCCGGCATCTACTACGCCAACCAGGTGATGCGGATCGGGCTCGAGGAGCTCTTCGAGGCGATCCCCAACCTGGAGCGCGACACCGGCGAGGGCGTCGAGTTCTGGGGCTGGGGATTCCGCGGCCCCACCAGCCTGCACGGCACCTGGGAGGTCTGAGCCGTGTCTGCCGCGATCAGTGTCTCCGGCCGCCGCGTCGAGTGTGCCGAGGACCAGTCGATCCTGGAGGCGTTCCTCCGTGCCGGCGTCTGGATGCCCAACTCCTGCAACCAGGGCACCTGCGGCACCTGCAAGCTGCAGGTCCTGTGCGGCGAGGTCGACCACCGCGACTCGCCGCTCGAGACGTTGACCGCGGACGAGCGCGCGAGCGGTCTGGCGCTGGCCTGCCAGGCCCGGCCGCTCGTGGAGACCGAGGTCGCGCTGCATGGCTCGGAGATGGGACGTACGACGCACGTGCTCCGCGACCTCACCGCCACCGTCGTGGGGGTCGAGGACATCGCCCGGGACACCCGGCGGATCCTGCTCGGCCTCGAGGAGCCGCTCGCCTTCTCGGCGGGGCAGTACGTCGAGCTGCTCGTCCCCGGTACCGCCGAGCGCCGGCCGTATTCGCTGGCCAACACCGCCGAGGAGGACAAGGTCCTCGAGCTCCACGTCCGCCGCGTCCCCGGTGGCGTGGCCAGCGAGTGGCTCTTCGGGCCGGTCGCCGTCGGTGACCGGGTCGAGGTGTGCGGTCCGCTCGGCGACTTCCACGTGCCGGACGCGGACGACGACGAGGGCGAGCCGATGGTGCTCATCGGTGGCGGCACCGGTCTGGCGCCGTTGCTCGGCATCGCCCGCACGGCTCTCGCCCGCCACCCCGATCGGACGGCGGTCCTCTACTACGGCGTACGCACCGAGGCGGACCTCTACGACACCGACCGTCTCGCGGAGCTGGCCGAGAGGTATCGGGGCTTCAGCTTCGTGACCGTGCTGTCCCGGGAGACGCGCCCCGGTCACCGCGGCGGCTACGCGCCCGACGCGTTCGTCGAGGACATCGCGAGCGCGCGGGGCTGGTCCGGCTGGCTGTGCGGCTCTCCGGCGCTGGTCGAGGCCGGGGTCAAGGCGTTCAAGCGGCGCCGGATGGCACCCCGGCTGATCCACCGGGAGAAGTTCGAGCCAGCGACGCCGAGACCGGCCCTTGCCGAGATATATCAGGAACCCCCAGGATAATCAGGAGCAACCGGAAGCCTCCGGTGCCTCGAGAGGAGAGAAATGCAGCAGGTCAAGGCCGTCATCGCCCGTGCCAAGGGAGCTCCGGTGGAGCTGGTGACGATCAACGTGCCCGATCCCGGCCCGGGTGAGGCGGTGGTGAAGATCCAGTCGTGCGGGGTGTGTCACACCGACCTGCACTACCGCGAGGGCGGGATCAACGACGAGTTCCCGTTCCTGCTGGGCCACGAGGCGGCCGGTGTGGTCGAGGCGGTCGGTCCCGACGTCACCGCGGTGGTGCCCGGTGACTTCGTGGTGCTCAACTGGCGTGCGGTCTGCGGCAGCTGCCGGGCGTGCAACCGAGGCGAGCCGCAGTACTGCTTCGCCACCTTCAACGCCACCCAGAAGATGACCCTCGAGGACGGCACCGAGCTCTCGCCCGCGCTGGGCATCGGCGCCTTCGCGGAGAAGACCCTGGTCGCGGCGGGTCAGTGCACGAAGGTCGACCCGGAGGCCCGGCCCGCGGCCGTCGGCCTGCTCGGCTGTGGCGTGATGGCCGGTATCGGTGCCGCCATCAACACCGGCGGCGCGACCCGCGGCAGGTCGGTGGCCGTCATCGGGTGCGGTGGCGTCGGGGTGGCAGCGATCGCCGGCGCCGTGCTGGCCGGGTCGAGCCCGGTCATCGCCGTCGACATCGACGCCAAGAAGCTCGAGCGCGCCGCTGCCATGGGCGCGACCCACACCGTGGACTCCTCGCAGACCGATCCGGTCGAGGAGATCCGGCGGATCTGCTCGGAGACGTACGCAGGTGCCGAAGGTGCCGACATCGTCGTCGAGGCGGTCGGTCGCCCGGAGACCTGGAAGCAGGCCTTCTACGCCCGCGACCTGGCGGGCACGGTCGTGCTCGTCGGAGTGCCCACGCCCGACATGGCGGTGCCCGAGATCCCGCTCCTGGACGTCTTCGGTCGCGGTGGCGCACTCAAGTCCAGCTGGTACGGCGACTGTCTCCCCAGCCGCGACTTCCCGATGCTGGTCGACCTCTACCGTCAGGGCCGTCTCGACCTGGACGCCTTCGTGAGCGAGGAGATCGGGATCGAGGACATCGAGGCCGCCTTCGAGAAGATGCACCTTGGCGAGGTCCTGCGCTCGGTGGTGGTGCTCTGATGGCCGTACGCGTGGACCACGGCGTCACGAGCGGCACCTTCAGCCTCGACGGCGAGACGCACCAGGTGGACAACAACGTCTGGGTGATCGGCGACGACCAGGAGTGCCTGGTCATCGACGCACCGCACTCGGTCGAGGACATCTTGGCGGTGGTGGACGGTCGCCGCGTGAAGGCGATCGTCTGCACCCACGCCCATGACGACCACGTACGCGTGGCGCCGGCGTTGCGCGAGGCCGTCCGGGCCCCGATCCTGCTCCATCCCGACGACCGGCCGCTGTGGGAGCTCACCCACCCCGATGAGCTGTGGGACGCGGACCTCTCCGACGGGCAGGTCATCGAGATCGGCGACACCGCACTGACCGTCCTGCACACGCCCGGTCACGCGCCGGGGGCGGTCTGTCTGTCGGTGCCGTCGCTGGGGTGCGTCTTCACCGGCGACACCCTGTTCCAGGGCGGTCCCGGGGCGACCGGGCGCTCCTTCAGCGACCGGCCCACCATCGAGTCGTCGATCCGGGCCAAGCTGTTCACCCTTCCCGGCGAGACGGTCGTTCACACCGGGCACGGTGACGACACCACGATCGCCGCCGAGGTCTCCGGCCTGGGTTGATCAGGCCCCGGGCCGCCCGTGTCGCTCGGCGGCCGCGAGCTCGGCGCGTATCCAGGCGCACCACTCGAGTGCCGTACGCCGTGACCGGATGCCGCCTTCGAGCGTGATCCGGCTGGCGAACAGCGGGTTCGAGGGATCGCGGGCGCCCGGGTCGTCGGAGATCTCGGCGAGCTCCTCGAGGTAGCGGTCGAGGACGCCCTGGTGGACCGCCTCGAGCCGACCGACCAGCTCGGTGGCGGCGTCGGGCTCGACGGTCCAGATGGACCACAGCCGGAGGACCTCCAGGTCTCGGACCGGCTGTGGCTCGAGGTCGCCGACGACCCATGCCGCCAGTGCGTCCCGACCGGCCGAGGCGATCCGGTAGCGCTTCGTCGGTCGGGGCCCGGCGCCCTCGATGACCTCGTGCTCGACCAGGCCGGCGGCGTCGAGGCGGTTCAGCTCCGGGTAGATCTGGGAGTGGCGGGCGGTCCAGAAGTAGCCGATCGGCTGGCGCATCCGCTGCGCGACCTCGTAGCCGGTGCTCGCGCGCCGAGCCAGCAGGCCGAGGATTGCGAAGCCGAGGTTGGAAGCGGTCACCCCTGGGTCTGGCATATGTCAATATTGACATATGCGGAGCGTGAAGGGTGTAGCGGCCGGGGTGGCGATCCTCGGCGTGCTGATGGCCGGGTGCGGGGCGGAGAACGGTGCTGAGGACGGGGGCGCCGGGCAGGCGAAGGAGTCGGGTCCCCTGCTGCCGACGGACGGGCCGTACCTCCAGGGCGAGCTCGGCGGTTGCTTCCTGCCCGAGACCGACGCCGGGGTGGAGCCGATGCAGGTCGCCGGCAAGGACCTCGAGCTGCCGGCCATCCGGTTCTCGCCTCCGGAGGACCGGGCTCCGTCGGCGGTGCTGGTGATGCTCCATCAGACCGACGGGGACCGCTGCGGGTGGGGTGACTTCGCGATCCTGGCAGCTCTCCAGGGCGTCGCCGGCCTCTCGTTCGACCAGTGCGGTTACGGCGGCGCGGATTGCACGATCGAGGATCCCGACGACCCGGTCCCGCAGGTGGAGGCGGCGCTGGCCGAGGTCGAGAAGCAGTGGCCGGGCGCGCCGGTCGTGCTGGTCGGCGCTTCGATGGGAGGCAGCCAGACCGTACGCGCCGTCGCCGCAGGCGTCGACGTCGACGGTTGGGTCGACCTGTCGGGGCCGTCGAACTGGGCCGGCGTCGATCTGGCGTCGGTCGCCGACTCGATCAGCACGCCGGGCCTGGTCGCCATCGCCGAGGACACCGACGGTGCCGAGGAGGCGGACGCCGCCCAGGCGCTGGCGCAGGCCACGTCCTCGGAGTTCGTGCCCGCCGAGGCGGGGCATGGCTGGGAGCTGGTGGTCGAGGAGGGCCGGCTCTCGCCGCTCGGTCAGCAGATCGTCGCGTACGCCACGAGCTGATTCTCCTCCCTGATCCTGCCCGCAAGACTCTCCGATCGGGGAGGTTGCTCGGCTCACGCCGTGATTAACGTGCGAACGGTCACCCCGTGAGAGGAGCAGCAGATGGAACCCCAGAACGAGTCGAACCCGACCGACATCGCCACCGACGTCGCCACCGAGGACCTCATCGAGGAGGTCTCGATCGACGGAATGTGCGGCGTCTACTGATGCCCGATCGCATGCTCGAGGAGCCGTGGACACTCTCGCCCTCGGTGGCGCTGCGTCCTGAGCCCTTCGGGGCTCTCGCCTACCACTTCGGCAACCGGAAGCTGACCTTCCTCAAGCGGCCGGAGCTGGTCGAGGTGGTCCGGCTCCTCGAGCAGCACCCTCGTCTCGGCAGCGCGCTCGACGCCGCAGGCATCCCGCCGGAGCAGCACGACGCGTACGCAGCGGCGCTCCGCGCCCTCGCCGAGACCGACATGATCCGCCCCCGCCATGAGGAGGCAGCGTGACCCTCGCACCAGAACGCCCCACCACTCCCACGGGCCGTCCCGCAGGCGGCAGTCTCGTCGAGCAGTTCGAGTTCGGCCTCGACGCCCCGATCTGCCTGACCTGGGAGCTGACGTACGCCTGCAACCTCGAGTGCGCCCACTGCCTGTCGAGCTCGGGCCGGCGCGACCCGCGCGAGCTCAGCACCGAGCAGTGCAAGGCCGTCATCGACGAGCTGCAGCGGATGCAGATCTTCTACGTCAACATCGGCGGCGGCGAGCCGACGATCCGCCCCGACTTCTGGGAGCTCGTGGAGTACGCCGTCGACCACCAGGTCGGCGTGAAGTTCTCCACCAACGGCTTCCGGATCACTCCCGAGCGCGCGGCCTTCCTGGCCTCGACGGACTATGTCGACGTACAGATCTCGCTGGACGGCGCGACGGCGGAGGTCAACGACCGGGTCCGTGGAGCGGGTTCGTACGACACCGCGCTCAAGGCCCTGAGGAACCTCCGCGACGCCGGTTTCTCCGACGCCAAGATCTCCGTCGTCTGCACCCGGGAGAACATCGGCCAGCTCGACGACTTCAAGGCCATCGCGGACGAGTACGGCGCCACCCTGCGCCTCACCCGGCTGCGCCCGTCGGGTCGCGGCGCCGACGTCTGGGACGAGCTGCACCCGCTACCCGAGCAGCAGCGTGAGCTCTACGACTGGCTGATGGCTCATGGCGAGGACGTGCTCACCGGCGACTCGTTCTTCCACCTGGCAGCCTACGGCGAGTCCCTGCCGGGCCTCAACCTGTGCGGGGCCGGAAGGGTGGTCTGCCTGATCGACCCGATCGGCGACGTCTACGCCTGTCCGTTCGCGATCCACGACCAGTTCCTGGCCGGCAACCTGCTCGGTGAGGGAGGGTTCAAGGAGGTGTGGCAGTCCTCGCCGCTGTTCACCGAGCTGCGCTCGCCGCAGACCGGCGGAGCCTGCACGAAGTGCCAGCACTTCGACGCCTGCCGTGGAGGCTGCATGGCCGCCAAGTTCTTCACCGGGCTGCCGCTGGACGGACCGGACCCGGAGTGCGTCCAGGGCTACGGCGAGACGGCGCTGGCCGGCGACCGGCTCGTGCCGCAGGCGAGTCAGGACCACTCCCGCAGCCAGGCCAGCCGCAACGCACCGGTGCTGCTGAACCTCGGCACCACCCGGCGGCGCCCCGTCTCCGCCTGCAACGAGGACCCGCTCGCCGGAGGTGAGCTGTCGTGAGGCTCGCGAACCCCTGGAAGAAGAACCCGTGGTTCGAGTCGGTCGCGGTGGCTCAGGAACGGGCCCGCCGCCGGCTGCCGAAGCCGGTCTACGGCGCGCTCGTGGCCGGCTCCGAGCGAGGCCAGAGCATGACCGACAACCAGGACGCCTTCGCCGAGCTCGGCTGGGCACCGCACGTCGTCGGCCAGCACGCCAAGCGTGACCTGGGGACGACCGTCTTCGGCCACTCCGTGCCGCTGCCGGTCCTGATCAGCCCCACCGGGGTCCAGGCCGTCGACCCCGACGGCGAGGTCGCGGTCGCCCGGGCCGCCGCGGCCCGCGGCACGATCATGGGCCTGTCCAACTTCGCCTCGAGGTCGGTGGAGGACGTGACGGCGACGGGCGCGACCACGTTCTTCCAGATGTACTGGACCGGCGACCGCGACACGATCGTCCAGCGGATGCAGCGGGCGCACGCCGCCGGCGCCCAGGGCCTGATCGCCACGCTCGACTGGTCCTTCTCGATGGGTCGCGACTGGGGCAGCCCGGAGATCCCGGAGAAGGTCGACCTGCGCACGGTGATGCGGCTGGCGCCGCAGGTGGCGGCCCGGCCCCGGTGGGCGTGGCAGTTCGGGCGGACCGGCTCGTTCCCCGATCTCACCGCCCCGAACCTCGCCCCGCCGGGCGGCAGCGCCCCGACGTTCTTCGGTGCCTACTACGAGTGGATGACCACCCCGCCGCCGAGCTGGGAGGATGTCGCCTGGATGCGCGAGCAGTGGCACCAGATCAGTGGCACCCCGTTCGTGCTGAAGGGCGTGTGCCGGGTCGACGACGCGCTCCGTGCGGTCGATGCGGGGGTCGCGGGCATCTCCGTGTCCAACCACGGCGGGAACAACCTCGACGGCACCCCGGCCGCGATCCGGATGGTCAAGCCGATCGCCGACCGCGTCGGCGACCAGGTCGACGTGGTGATGGACGGAGGCGTACGCCGCGGCTCCGACGTCGTCAAGGCGCTCGCGCTCGGTGCGAAGGCGGTGCTGATCGGCCGTGCCTATCTGTGGGGCCTGGCCGCCAACGGTCAGGCCGGGGTCGAGAACGTCCTCGACGTGCTGAGCGGTGGCATCGACTCCGCGCTGCGGGGGCTCGCTCTCGGGTCGGTCACCGAGCTGCGGCCCGAGCACCTGCTCGTCCCGGAGGGCTTCCATGTACGCACTGGGTGACGCCACCTGGCCGCAGGTCGGCAGCGGGTCGGTCCTGCTGGTGCCCGTCGGGTCGCTGGAGCAGCACGGACCGCACCTTCCCCTCGACACCGACACGACGATCGCGACGGCGGTCACGCAGGGAGTGGCCGAACGGCTCGCGGAGCAGGGTGTCCAGAGCTGGACGGCGCCACCGATCGCGATCGGCTCCAGCGGCGAGCACCAGTCGTTCGCCGGCACCGTGTCGATCGGCAGCGACGCGCTCCATCTGGTCGTCGTCGAGCTGGTCCGCTCGGCCCGCACCTGGGCCGAACGGGTGGTGCTCGTCAACGGCCACGGCGGCAACGCCGCCGCCCTGACCAGCGCGGTCAACCAGCTCGCCTTCGAACGCCAGCAGGCGTGCTGGTTGCCGTGCCGCACCGAGGACTTCGACCTGCACGCCGGCCGCACCGAGACGTCCCTGATGCTGCACCTGCGGCCCGAATCGGTGCGTCTGGAGCTGGCCGAGCCGGGCGACACCCGACCACTCGCCGAGATCCTCCCGCTCATGCGGACGGGCGGGGTCGCGGCGGTCTCCGCCAACGGCGTCCTCGGCGATCCGACCGGGTCCACCGCGGCCCAGGGAGCGGAGGCGCTCGCCACGATGATCGAGCAGACCACCATGGACGTGCTGGCGCCCGGTGGCGTGGCCGTGGGGTGAGATACCCGATCGGCTTCCGGGTCCGGCTCCGGGAGGACGTACGCCGCATCGACCGGCGGCTGCTGGTCGGTGGCTCGCCGCTGCGGGCCGTCCGGCTCACGGACGCGGCGCTGGCGCTCCTGCGGACCGGCGAGGTCACGGTCGTCGACGCGGCCACCGAGGCCCTCGCCGCCAGGCTCGTCGACGGCAACCTGGCCGATCCAGTGCTCACCGGTCTCGGGGTGGACCCGGCCGAGCTCACCGTCGTGATCCCGGTGCGTGACCGGCCCGACCAGCTCGACCGCGCCCTCGCCTCGCTGGGAGCACTCCATCGCATCGTCGTCGACGACGCCTCCCTCGATCCCGATGCCGTCGCGAGGGTCGCCAACCGGCACGGCGCCCATCTCGTGCAGCTGCCGGAGAACGTCGGCCCCGCCGGCGCCCGCAACGCCGGCCTGCGGGTCGTCCGCACCCCGTACGTCGCCTTCGTCGACTCCGACGTCACGGTCGAGGCGAGCATGCTCCTGGCCCTCACCCGCCACTTCGCCGACAGCCGCGTCGCGCTGGTGGCGCCGCTGGTCCGTAGCCGCGCCCGGAGCCGGGCGCCGCGGTGGTTCGAGCGCTTCGACGAGGACGACTCCTCCCTAGCCCTCGGCACCCGTGCCTGCGTCGTACGCCCCGGGGCCGCGGTGGGCTGGCTGCCCAGCGCCTGCCTGGTGGGACGTACGGATCGGCTCGGGGCGGGGTTCGAGGAGTCGATGCGGGTGGGCGAGGACGTCGATCTGGTCTGGCGGCTGGTCGAGGCGGGGGAGGTCGTCCGCTACGACCCGGAGCAGGTGGCCTGGCACGACACCCGCACCACGGTCCTCGGCTGGCTGGGCCGCAAGTACCTCTACGGCACCGGCGGCGCCGACCTCGCCGTGAGACACGGCCGCAAGGGCGCGCCGGCGGTGATGACGGTGAGCATGGCGGCCACCGCGGCCGCCCTGATGGTGCACCGCCGGTGGTCTCTCCCGGTCGCCGCGGCGGGGATCGCCTACGGCACGCTCTCGCTGCGAAAGCGGCTGCCGGAGACCCCCGGACGGGACCGGCTCGCGGTCCAGCTCTGCGCCCAGGGTCTCGGCTGGACGGTCCGCCAGCAGGCCGCGCTGCTCCTGCGGCACTGGTGGCCGCTGACCCTGATCCTGGCCCCGCACAGCGCCCTGGTCCGGCGCGCCCTCGCCGCCTCGCTGGTCGTCGACGTGGTCGTCGCCCAGGTCGACAACCCTGGCACGAGATACCGGCCGCTGGCCCGGCGCCTCGACGACATGGCGTACGGCACGGGGCTGTGGGCCGGTGCGCTCAGAGCGCGTTCGATCACCTGTCTGCTGCCGCGCCGACCCGGGCAGGGAGCACCTCTCCCAACGGGTAGGTAGGCCCCTCCCGGGCCGGCCTGTTTCCCGTTCCTCGCCTGTTCGCGGCTCTGTCGGCGTACCTAATGTGCTGAGCGTCACACACCAACGGAGGTTTGCCATGCAGGTCGACGAACTACTCAAGCCCTTCCCGATCAAGGAGTTCCACCCGTTCCCCCGAGCCCTCATGGGCCCCGGCGCTCACGAGATGATCGGGCCCGAGGCCCTCAAGATGGGCTTCCGCAAGACCTTGGTGATGACGTCCGGCCTGCGCGGCACGGACATCGTCAACAAGATCGTCGAGTCGATGAAGTACCACGGCCTCGAGGTCGTCGTGTACGACAAGGTCGAGTCCAACCCCAAGGACTACAACGTCATGGACTCGGTGAAGCTCTACCAGGAGAACGAGTGCGACTCGTTCGTCTCCATCGGCGGCGGCTCGTCGCACGATGCCTGTAAGGGCGCGCGCATCTCGGTCGCCCACGACGGCCGCAACGTCAACGAGTTCGAGGGCTTCAACATGTCCGAGAACCCGAAGAACCCGCCGCACATCGCCGTCTCGACCACGGCCGGCACCGGGTCCGAGACGTCCTGGGCGTACGTCATCACCGACACCACCACCGACCCGGACAACCCGCACAAGTACGTCGCGTTCGACGACGCCTCGGTCGCCAGCCTGGCGATCGACGACCCGGTGCTCTACTTCGACTGCCCGGTCGACTACACCGCTCAGTGCGGCTTCGACGTCCTGGCGCACGCCAGCGAGCCGTACGTCTCCCGGATCAACTTCCAGCCCTCGCTCGGCAACGCGCTGCACGCGATCAAGCTGACCTCGGAGAACCTGCGGCAGGCGGTCTGGAACGGTCAGGACCTCGGCGGCCGCGAGGGGATGATGTACGCGCAGTACATCGCCGCCCAGGCGTTCAACTCCGGCGGCCTCGGCATCATCCACTCGATCAGCCACGCCATCAGCGCGTTCTACGACACCCACCACGGCCTCAACAACGCGATCGCGCTGCCGCGGGTGTGGGCGTTCAACATGCCGACGCACTACAAGCGGTTCGCCGACATCGCCCGCGCGATGGGCGTCGACACCCACGGCATGACCGACGTGCAGGCCGCCGACGCGGCGCTCGCCGCGGCCATCCGGCTGCTGCGCGACGTCGGCATCACCGAGCGGTTCGTGGACGTCACGAAGGACACGTACTCGAAGAACCGGCTCGGCCAGGGTCCGACCGCCTACTACGAGAACGCCCCGACGATCCTCGGCGACGCCGCGGACGTCGACCGGATCACCCACCACGTCCTCGGTGACGCCTGCACGCCGGGCAACGCCAAGGAGTGCACGTTCGAGACCGTACGTCCGGTGGTCGACCACTGCCTGAACGGCGACCTGGACGACCTGCTCGGCTGATCGTCTCCCCCTCGTGGCGGGTCCGGCCCACTGAGATCACCAGCCGGACCCGCCACCTCGCCCCACCCACCACCTCGAGGAGTGCACGTGTCGACCACCACCGAACCGATCCAGGGCTTCACCGACGTCGAGGACACCCGCGCCCAGCTGGCGGCGTGCGGCTACCTCGCCGACGACCGGCTCGCCACCACGGTCTTCCTGCAGACGCGGCTGGAGAAGCCGGTCCTGCTCGAGGGCCCGGCGGGCGTCGGCAAGACGCAGCTGGCGGAGAGCCTCGCCGCCGCGACCGGGCGGCGCCTGATCCGGCTGCAGTGCTACGAGGGCCAGGACGAGACGAAGGCGCTCTACGAGTGGGACTACGGCAAGCAGATGCTCTACACCCAGATCCTGCGCGAGAAGATCGGCCAGGTCGTCGAGGACGCGGCCGACCTGAACGAGGCCGTCGAACGGATCGCCAAGCAGGACTCGGTCTTCTTCTCCCAGCGCTTCCTGGCCGCCCGGCCGCTGCTCGAGGCGATCGACTCCGACACCCCGGTCGTGCTCCTCATCGACGAGGTCGACCGGGCCGACGAGGCCCTGGAGGCGGTGCTGCTCGAGCTGCTCGCCGAGTTCCAGATCTCCATCCCCGAGATCGGCACCGTGACCGCCAGGACGATGCCGTACGTCGTCCTGACCTCGAACAACACCCGCGATCTATCCGCCGCGCTCAAGCGCCGGTGCCTGCACCTCTTCCTCGACTACCCCGACGCGGCCCGTGAGCTGGAGATCATCCGGTCCAAGGAGACCGGGCTCGTCGACTCGCTCGCGGCGCGGCTCGTCGACATCGTCCGCGGCATCCGCGAGCTCGAGCTGCGCAAGGCGCCCAGCATCTCCGAGACCGTCGACTGGGCCCGCACGCTGGCGGTGCTCGGCGTCGAGGAGCTCACCGCCGACGTGCTCTCCACGACGCTCAACGTGGTCGTGAAGTACGAGCGCGACCTGAAGCGGGTCATGGAGGCATTGCCGCGGCTCGTCGACCCGAACGCCGAGGTGCCCGACCACCTGCACGGCCACGGGCATGGTCACGGGCACGGTCATGGCCACTCCCACGCCGCAGCCGAGGACCGTGTCGAGGACGACGTCGACGGTCGCGCCGAGCGGAAGGCGAAGGACCAGCCCGGCCGGCACAACGCGGGCTACTACGGCGGTGCCGGCGGCACCGGGCCGCGTACGGCCCCGTCGGTCTCGACGAGTCAGGGCAGCCGGGCGTTCCCCTCGGCCCGCAAGCGCCCGGTCTGAGCCAGGATCGAGGCCCGACATGGAGACCGCACTGCACCGCTTCATCCGGCTGCTCCGGCTCTACGGCGTACGCGTGAGCACCGCCGAGGTGATCGACGCGATGCACGCGGTCGCGCAGCCCGGGGTGCTCGAGCAGCGCCACGTGCTTCACGCCGCACTGACCGCGAGCCTGGTCAAGGACCGCCGCGATCTGGCCATGTTCGACCTGGTCTTCGACCGGTTCTTCGGGCTGCGGCCGGTGGTCGAGGAGGAGGACGAGCACGGCCACACCCACGACGACCTCTCCGACGACGGCGAGCTCACCGACTTCACGCTCTCCGAGGAGCCGGGCGAGGTGCCGGAGGACGGCCACAGCCACGGCAAGCCGGACGAAATCAAGGAGTACTTCAAGCCCGAGGACATGGCCCAGCGCTACAACCTCCACCAGGAGGCGAACAAGATCGACATCGCCGCGCTCACCGACGAGATCGTGCTCTCCAACGACCCGAAGTCGAGCCCAGGGGAGGCCGCCCGCGTCCAGCTCTCGACCAGCCGGATGCACAACCCCGGCAACCCGGGTGACCTGATCCGCGACGCCGGGATGCAGCTCGAGACGGAGCTGTCGGTGCAGGAGGAGATCGCGCTGCTGAGCTGGCTCGAGGAGCGCGATCCCGAGAGCGGAGGCGACGACGACGAGGCCCTCGCGGAGCTCCGCAAGGCGCTCTCGCCGTGGCTGGCCACGCTGCCCGAGCGGATCCGGGACCACCTCGAGCGGCTGATGAGCATGGAGCGTGAGATCGAGTCCCGGGAGATCCGGGCGGCGCAGGCCGAGACCGTGGCCGAGCACGACCGCGCCGCGTTGGAGGAGTCGCTGCGGCGGCTGCTCCGGAAGCTCCACGGCGCCCCGCGCCCGCGGCGTACGGTCGCCGCCCGGGGCATCGTCGACGGCCGCCGGACGATGCGCACCAACATGAAGTACGACGGCGTCCCGTTCCGCCCGGTGACCGTCGCGAAGGCGCACGACCGGCCCCGGCTGCTCGTCCTCTGCGACGTCTCCCTGTCCGTACGCTCCACCGCCCGCTTCACGCTGCACCTGCTGCACAGCCTGCAGTCGGTCGCCACCTCGGTCCGGTCCTTCGCGTTCGTGAAGGACCTGGTGGAGATCACCGACCTGTTCGCCGAGCACCGGATCGAGGACGCGCTGTCCCTGGTGCTGGCGGGCCTGCCGGCCGGAGGCGTGCTCGACGTGGACGCGGACTCGGACTACGGCGCCAGCTTCGAGCAGTTCCTCGAGCAGTTCGGCTCGGCCGTCAACCGGCGCACCACGCTGGTGATCCTCGGTGACGGCCGCGGCAACGGCAAGGATCCCGGCTTCGCCGCCTTCGAGGAGCTCACCCGGCGCGCCCGGTCGACGATCTGGCTCACCCCCGAGCCGCGCTACTCGTGGGCGCTCGGTGGCTGTGATCTGCCGGAGTACGCGGAGTGGTGCGACAAGGTCCAGGTCGTCCGGAACCTGCGCGGGCTGGACAACGTCACCCAGGCGATGTCGGTCGGCCGATGACCACACCGCCCAGCCGCCTGGCGGTGATCGACGCGCTGCGGCCGGGCCCCGAGGCCGGGGTCTACCAGGACGGGGTGGTGAGCGTCCGGTCCTGGCAGGGCACCCGCCCGCGGCGCCAGCTCGGGACGATCCGCACTCGCCACTTCGACGTGCACCGCGAGGGGGACCAGGTCCACCTGATCCACTGCCTGCGTACGGACCAGATCGACGACGACCTCTCCGGTCTGCTGGCCGAGGAGCTGTTCCAGCCGGGCTGGCTCCGTGGCCCGGACCTGTTCGAGCGGCTCTTCACCGGCGTCGTGGTCAGCAGCGCTCCCGATCCGGAGCAGGCCTGGTCCGCGTTCTACCGCAACACCCTGCGGCGCGTGGAGCAAGAACTGCGCCGGCCCGGCGGCGCCGGCGCTCCTCACGGAACCGTCGCCGAGTACGCCCCCGTCTACCGCTTCGTCGAGCAGCAGCTCGCGAGCGGCTCCGTCCTGGAGGTGGGCTGCTGCTTCGGGTTCCTCGCGCTCCGGCTGGCCTCCGCCGGATGGCAGGTGACCGCCTCGGACATCTCCGCCGGCACCGTCGCGCTGCTGAACGCCGCGGCAGCCCGGCTCGACATCCCCCTGGCCGCACGCGCGGCGGACGCCACGAGGTTGCCGTGGCAGGGCGGCGCGGCCGACAACGTGCTCCTGATCCACCTGCTCGAGCACCTCGAGCCCGACCTCGGCGACCGGGCGGTCGCGGAGGCGATCCGGGTGGCGCGACGCCGCGTGGTGATCGCCGTACCTCTCGAGGACGAGCCCGACGAGACCTGGGGACACGTCCGGACGGTGTCGCTGGAGGACCTCGCCGCGTGGGGCGCGGCCTCGGGACGCCCGCACCGGGTGATCGAGCACCACGGCGGCTGGCTGATCATCGACACCGACCGCTGATCGTTCCTCACCGGTCGACCTGTCCGTCGACGACGCGCACTCGCAGCCATCCTCCTGTCGCCGCGTCAGTCCTGGTCAGAGCCCGGTCCGACCTGTCCGTCGGCCGTACGCGACGGCGCTGGAGACCTACCCGAGGGCAGGTGTGCGACCGCCCACTCGGCGGGTCCGTGGGTGTGTCGTACGTCACTACTTTGTGAGAACCGTGGCCCAGCCGGACGACGGTTGAATCCCTGGAGGAACTGATGACGAACACATCCATCGATGCAGAGGTACCGACCACTCGAGCCGTCGCGCCGGCGACGTGGGGCGACCCGTTCCCGCTCGGTCTGGCCAGCTTCGGGATCTCGGCGCTCGTCCTGGCCACCGTGATGTCGGGGATCGTGGACGCTGCCGCGCTGCCGGCAGTCCTGCCCCTCGCGCTGGCGCTGGGCTTCGCGACCGAGCTGGTGGCCGGCCTGGTCCACTTCCGGCGAGGTGAGACGTTCCCGGCGCTGGTGTTCACCGCGTACGCCGGGTTCTGGCTCTCCTACGCTTTGCTCGTGCAGTTCTACGGCCCGATGGTGACCGCGGGCGGGGCGGCGATCACGGGGATGTTCCTGCTGGCCTGGGCGGTGTTCACCACCTACATGCTGTTGGCCGCGCTGCGCACCAACACCACCACGATCGTGATCTTCGTGCTCCTCGCCGGCGTCTTCTACCTGGCCGCGTTCGGGTCGTTCCTCGGCAGCGCCGCCCTCGGCCGGACCGCCGGCTTTCTGCTGATCCTCGACGCCCTGGTGGCGCTCTACGCCTCCGCCGCGATCATCGTGAACACCACCTGGGACCGCACGGTCCTGCCGGTGCCGTGATGTCGCCGGCCGCCGGGTCAGAGGAGGCCGAGCTTGGACGCCTCGTACACCGCCTCGGCCCGGCGGCTGACGCCCAGCTTCCGCAGGATGTTGCCCACGTGGAACTTGGCGGTGGTGTCGGAGATGTAGAGCCGGTGGCCGATCGCACGGTTCGACAGCCCGTGCGCGAGCAGCTCCAGCACCTCGAGCTCGCGGGCGGTGAGCTCGGAGTCGTCGCTGGTCACAGGCATGTTCACGCCACGGATCATCGCCGCCGCGGAGCGCGCGTCGAAGGCGCTCCCGCCGCTCGCGACGTCCCGGATCGCGCGGACCAGCCCGGTGGTGTCGACGTCCTTGACGACATAGCCGCGGGCGCCGGCGCGGATCGCCTGCATCACCAGCTGCTCGTCCAGGAACGTCGTCAGCACGAGGATCAGCGCCTCCGGGTGCCGCTGGGTCAGTGCGGCGCACAGCTCGAGGCCCTCGGCGTCCGAGGACGAGGAGAGCTTCAGGTCGAGCAGCACGATGTCCGGACGCGCGCTGTTGACCCGGGCCAGCGCCTCGGCCGCCGTCGCCGCCTCCGCGACGACCCGGAGGCCGGGCTCGCGCTCGAGGATCGAGCGCAGACCCTGACGGACGATCGCGTGATCATCGACCAGCAGTACGTCGATGCCGGCCGTGGCCTGGTCGGGGACCGCCTGCGGCGGGCTGAGCGTGTTCATGGGTCCATCCCTTCGAGCGGCTGCTGCGGGTCCTCGATGAGCCCGCAGATCGTTCCTCGGCCGCGGTCGACGACCGGCAGCGGCACCCGGAGCTCCACCCGCACGCCGCCGAGGTGCGAGCGCCGGAACGCGACGGTGCCGCCGAGCTCGCCGATCCGGGTCTCGATGTTCGCCAGGCCCCGGTGCCTGCCGTCGACCGAGGCGCCGCGCTCGAGCCGCAGCTTCCGGGCGAGCAGGCCCGGATCGCCACAGCCGTCGTCGGCGACCCCGACGTAGAGCTCGTGCTTGCGGTAGCGGAGCCGGAGCACCGCCTGGCCGGCCTCGGCGTGGATCGCAACGTTGAAGAGCGCCTCGCCGACCGCGCGGGCGATGTCGTGCTTGGCCTCGGCCGGCATCGGGCACACCTCGCCTTCCACCCGCACCGACACGTCCAGGTGCGGACGGTGGTGCTCGGCGACCTCGTGCAGCAGCTCGGGAAGCGAGGACACCGTGTCGCGGTGCGGCTGGTGCAGTGCGTAGATCGCCCGCCGGAGCTGTTCGACGGCGTCCTGGGTGAGCTGCTTCGCGGTGCCGAGGAGCTCGGTGATCCGCTCGCCGGCCGGTCCGAGGTCCTCCGTCTCGCCGCGCGCGATCTCGACCGACATCCCCGCCGACAGCACGAACTGGGTGACGCTGTCGTGGAGCTCGCGCGCGATGCGGTGGCGCTCGTGGTCGACCAGCTCTCGCTGTCGCGCCACCAGCAGCCGCTCCTCGGCCTGGCGCAGCTCGCGGGTCCGCTGCTCGAGGTCGCGCTCCCGGGCACCGACCTCGTCGTAGAGCCGCTGGGCGCGCCGGTGCTGGGCGAGCCCGGCCTGGTACTGCTCGGAGGTGTGCAGCGCCACCGCGGCCTCGTTGGCCAGGATCCGCAGCACCGACAGGTCCCCGGGCTCCGGGTCGTCGGCGAGCCCGTGGAGACCGACCAGGCTGCCGATCATGACGCTCTCCAGCGTCATCGGCACCCGGACCCAGCGAGCCGGCCCGGGCGCCCCGGTCGCATGTCCGGCCCGGATCGCGCCGAGCTCGCGACGTACGACTCCGGGGAGCTCCTCCTCGTCACCGACCACCCGGCCGTCATGGCCGACGACGATGAACCTCGGTCTCGCGCCGGGCAGATGGCCGTCGGCCAGCGCCAGGATCGTCCACTCCGCGGCGAGGTGCACCGCGGCGGCGCGGGCCACCTCCTCCAGGAGCGCCCGCGGACCCTCGACCGTGCGCACCAGCGCCCGCGAGATCGAGTCCATGGCGCGTACGGCCTGCTGCATCCGCTCGTCGGAGCGCAGGAACGCGCGGTAGTAGGAGCGCTTGCCAGAACGTACGCCGGTCAGTGCCGCCAGATCGGGGGCGCTCACTGGATCGCCTTCACAGCCCCAGAGCTCCTCATAGCGCCGTCCGGAAGAGCGCGTGGATCTCGGCGCGGCTCGCCGGTCGCGGATTCGTCGTCAGGCAGGCGTCGTCGAGCGTCGTCACCGACAGGGTGTCGAGATCGGTGTCGGTCACCCCGAGGTCCCGCAGCCGCCGGGGTACGCCGACATCGTCGGCCAGGCGTCTGACGTGATCGGCGAGCATCTCGGCCGCGACCTCACCGGGGACACCGTCGACCGGCAGGCAGGCGGCTCGGGCGAGGCCGACGAACCGATCGGGGACCGAGCGTGCGTTGTAGCGGATCACGTGCGGGAGCAGGACGCCGTTGACCACGCCGTGCGGGGCGTCGAGCAGCCCGCCGACCTGGTGGCTCATCGCGTGGGTCGCGCCGAGGATCGCATTGGTGAAGGCCAGGCCCGCCTGCAGGCTCGCCTGCGCCATCATCGCGCGGTGCTCCATGTCGCCCGGGTGGGTGACGGTCGAGCGTAGGTGCCGGCAGACGAGCGCGACCGAGCTGATCGCGTGGCCGTCGGCCAGCGGGTTGTGCGCCAGCGAGACGTACGACTCGATGCCATGGGTGAGCGCGTCCAGACCGGTCGCGGCGTTGAGTGCCTCCGGCATGGTGGTCAGCAGCCGGGGGTCGGTGATCGAGACATCGGGCACCAGGGCGCGGCCCATGATCGTGATCTTCACGCGGCGGTCGGTGTCGGTGACGATGCAGAACTGGGAGACGTCGGCGCCGGTCCCCGAGGTGCTGGGGATCATCAGCATCGGCGGGATCGGGCGCGCGATCTGGTCGATCCCGGCGTAGTCGAGGATGTCGCCACCGTTGCCCGAGAGCACCGCGACACCCTTGGCCGCATCCATGCAGGAGCCGCCGCCGATGGCCACGATGACGTCCGCCTCGGCCTCGACGTAGCGCTCGTAGGCGCGGCGTACCTCGTGGTCCTTGGGGTTCGGCGTGACCTCGGTCCACAGCACCGGGACGAGACCCTCGGCCCGGAGCAGCCGGAGCAGCTCGTCGACCCAGCCGGCCTCGACGATGCCGGGGTCGGTGACGACGAACGGTCGCCGGGCCCCCAGCCGGGAGGCGGCATAGCCCGCCTCCTCGAGCGAGTTGTGCCCGAAGACCACCTCGGGCGCCTGGAACTTCACGACCTGGTCCAGCGGGGCGCTGGTCGGTGGGACCTGCTCCTGGCGAGGAGCCAGCTCCCAGGTGCGTGCCATCACCGCCGTCGTCGGCGCCGCTCCGACGGCCATCTCAGAGACCGACCTCGCGGTCCAGCCGGGCGATCTGGCCGTCCGCGAGCGCCAGCAACGGGGAGCCGGACGGCAGCAGGGCCCGGAGCCGGAGCCACATCTCGTAGTCGTCGGCACCCCACGCCGACCGCGTCCAGGTCGAGACCAGGTCGGGCTGACCCGACTGCAGCACCGCCGCGCGCAGCTGCTGCGCCAGCGTCTCGCGGAGCCGGACCACGCCGGGCGCCACCGAGCGCGGCAGGATCGGGCCGCGATAGCAGCGGAGCGCGCCCGCGACGTCGCCCACCGCGAGTCGTGCCTCCACGCCCAGCCAGTCGCCGGTCACCTCGGTCGTGAGCCGGTAGGGCCGGGAGGCGAGGAACTCCTCCCCGAGCAGGTTGCGCAGTCGGTTCAGCTCGGCGCGGAGCGTCGAGGAGCCGCCGTCGTCCTCGTACAGAAGGACCGCGAGCTCGTCGCCCGAGAGCCCGCGCGGGGCGCTGGCGAGGAGCAGGAAGATCTCGCTGTGGCGGGGGGAGAGCCGCAGCTGCGCGCGGTGCCCACGGCCGTCGTCGATCGAGAGCAGCAGGTCCTGACGGCCGAGCGTCTCCACCGCGATGCGTGCCCAGCCCGGGCGGGTCTCGGGCTGCCTCGGCAGCAGCTGCTCGCGGGCGAGCTCGGACTCCGCCAGCCTCGCCGCGGCGCGGACCATCGCCATCGTCTGGGGTACGACGATGGAGTCGCCGCCGGTGATGTCGAGGACGCCGAGCAGGCGTGAGTCGCCCGGGTCGTGGATCGGGGTCGCGGCGCAGCTCCACTGCTGCACCGAGCGCCGGAAGTGCTCGGCGGCGACGACGCTGGTCGGCCGATCGAGCCGGAGCGCGAGCCCGGGCGCGTTCGTACCGGCCAGGCGCTCGTCCCAGTTGCTCCCCGCGACGAAACCGATCCGCTCCGCGCGCCGGAGCGCCGCCGGAGCACCGCACACCCAGAGCAGCTGACCGGCCTCGTCCGAGACGGCCATGATCGCGTCGCAGTCGCGCGCCGCCTGCCCGAGCACGTCGTCGAGGAGCGGGAACACCCGCGCCAGCGGATGGGCCGCGCGGATGTCCCTCAGCTGGTCCTCGGGGAGCGTGATCGGCGCGGACGTGTCGTCCGCGGTCACCCCGGCGGCAGCGGATCGGTGCCATGAGTCAGCCACGGCTGCGCGCATCGAGGGGTTCTGCTCAGTCTGGTTCATCCCGACCTCCTCAAGTGATGAGGGTCACATTTGAAGGTTGCATTCACGTTGCTTCGGTCGATCTTCGCCGGCGTCCGGTGGCCGCAACGTTGCTGCAACCTCGGCGTTTCTAGCGTCTGTGACCACGATCACGCCCCAATGCCTGAACTGCCTGAGGAGAAATCCCGATGACCGTATACACAGCTCCTGGCCAGCCCGACTCGCTGGTCACCGTCCAAGGTCGCTACGGCCACTACATCGGCGGCCAGTGGGTCGACCCGGTCAAGGGTGCCTACTTCGAGAACATCTCGCCGGTGAACGGCAAGCCGTTCACCGAGATCGGCCGGGGCACGGCCGAGGACATCGAGGCCGCCCTGGACGCCGCACATGCTGCCGCTCCGTCGTGGGGGAAGACCTCGACGACGGAGCGGTCCAACATCCTGCTGAAGATCGCCGACGTGATGGAGGAGAACCTCACCGCGATCGCCGTCGCCGAGACCTGGGAGAACGGCAAGCCGGTCCGCGAGACCCTCGCCGCCGACATCCCGCTCGCGATCGACCACTTCCGTTACTTCGCCGGGGTGCTGCGTGCCCAGGAGGGCACCATCGGTGAGATCGACGAGAACACCGTGGCGTACCACTTCCACGAGCCGCTGGGCGTGGTCGGCCAGATCATCCCGTGGAACTTCCCGATCCTGATGGCGGTCTGGAAGCTCGCCCCGGCGCTCGCCGCGGGCAACTGCGTGGTCCTGAAGCCGGCCGAGCAGACGCCCTGGTCGATCCTCAAGCTGATGGAGCTGGTCGGCGACCTGCTGCCTGCCGGCGTGCTCAACGTCGTCAACGGCTTCGGCGTCGAGGCCGGCAAGCCGCTGGCCTCCTCGCCGCGCGTGGCCAAGGTCGCCTTCACCGGCGAGACCACCACCGGCCGCCTGATCATGCAGTACGCCAGCCAGAACATCATTCCGGTGACCCTCGAGCTCGGCGGCAAGAGCCCGAACATCTTCTTCGACTCCGTCGCCGCGGAGAAGGACGCCTTCTACGACAAGGCGCTCGAGGGCTTCACGATGTTCGCCCTCAACCAGGGCGAGGTCTGCACCTGCCCGTCGCGTGCGCTCGTCCAGCGCTCGATGTACTCCGACTTCGTCGGCGACGCCATCGCCCGCGTCGAGAAGATCAAGCAGGGCAACCCGCTCGACGACACCACGATGATCGGTGCCCAGGCCAGCAACGACCAGCTCGAGAAGATCCTGTCCTACATCGAGATCGGCAAGGACGAGGGCGCCAAGGTCCTCACCGGTGGCGAGCGGAACATCCTCGAGGGCGACCTCGCCGAGGGCTACTACGTGCAGCCGACCGTCTTCGAGGGCGACAACTCGATGCGGATCTTCCAGGAGGAGATCTTCGGTCCGGTCGTGTCGCTGACCAGCTTCGACGACGAGGCCGACGCCCTCAAGGTCGCCAACGACACCCTGTACGGCCTCGGCGCCGGTGTCTGGTCGCGCGACGGGTCGCAGGCCTTCCGGGCCGGCAAGGAGATCAAGGCCGGCCGGGTCTGGACGAACTGCTACCACGCCTACCCGGCCCACGCGGCCTTCGGCGGCTACAAGCAGTCCGGCATCGGCCGCGAGACCCACAAGATGATGCTGGACCACTACCAGCAGACCAAGAACCTGCTCGTCAGCTACAGCCCCGACGCACTCGGGTTCTTCTGATGAGCGCGGCCCACGCCTCCTCCCTTCCGGCGCGGGTCGCCGTGACCGACGAGGCGGCGGCTCTGCTCCGCCGCCTCGTCGGTATCCACGGGCCGGTCATGTTCCACCAGTCCGGTGGATGCTGCGACGGCTCGGCCCCGATGTGCTACCCGGACGGTGACTTCCTGCTCGGCGACGCCGACATCCACCTGGGCGACCTGGACATCGGGCTGGACCGCCGGGTGCCCGTCTGGATGTCGCGTGCGCAGTTCGAGTACTGGTCGCACACCCACATCACCATCGACGTCGTCCCCGGACGCGGCGCCGGCTTCTCCCTGGAGGCGCCCGAGGGCGTGCGGTTCCTGATCCGATCTCGACTGTTCACCGACGAGGAGGCGCAGAGCCTTGACCGAGAAACTGCTCAGCACTGACCATCCGATCCGCTTCGAGCCGCCCGCCGCCCTGGCCGCTGCCGCCAACGTCACCGAAGCGGCGTACGCCCGGGCCGAGTCCGACGTCGAGGGCTTCTGGGCGGAGCAGGCCGAGCGTCTGACCTGGGCCGAGCCGTTCACCGAGGTGCTGGACTGGTCCGACGCACCCCACGCGCGGTGGTTCGTGGACGGGAAGCTCAACGCGGCGTACAACTGCGTCGACCGCCACGTCGAGGCCGGTCGCGGTGACAAGGTGGCCTTCCACTTCGTCGGCGAGCCCGGCGACACCCGGGACCTCACCTACGCCGATCTCAAGGACGAGGTGTCCCGGGCCGCCAACGCGCTGACCGACCTCGGAGTGGTCAGTGGCGATCTGGTCGCGATCTACCTGCCGATGATCCCCGAGGCCATCGTCGCGATGCTGGCCTGCGCCCGCATCGGAGCGACCCACACCGTGGTCTTCGGCGGGTTCTCGGCCGAGGCGCTCGCCTCGCGGATCGAGGACTGCCGGGCAAAGCTGGTCATCACCTCCGACGGCGGCTACCGCCGCGGGGCCCCGTCGGCGCTGAAGCCGGCCGTCGACGCCGCTCTGGCGCGGCTGGGCGGCCGGAGTCCGGTCGACCACGTCCTCGTCGTACGCCGCACCGGGGAGTACGTGCCCTTCGACGACGCCACCGATCTGTGGTGGCACGACGTCGTCGACAGCGCCTCCCCCGAGCACACGCCCGAGGCGTTCGACTCCGAGCACCCGCTGTACGTCATGTACTCCTCGGGCACGACCGGGAAGCCCAAGGGCATCCTGCACACCACCGGTGGCTACCTGACCGGCGCGGCCTACACCCACCATGCCGTCTTCGACCTCAAGCCCGACACGGACGTCTACTGGTGCACCGCCGACATCGGCTGGGTCACCGGCCACAGCTACATCGTCTACGGCCCGCTCGCCAACGGTGTCACCCAGGTGCTCTACGAGGGCACGCCCGACAGCCCGCACCGGGGTCGTTGGTGGGAGATCATCCAGCAGTACGGCGTGACCCTCCTCTACACCGCCCCGACGGCGATCCGGACGTTCATGAAGTGGGGACGCGAGATCCCGGACACCTACGACCTCACCTCGCTGCGGCTCCTCGGGTCGGTCGGCGAGCCGATCAACCCCGAGGCGTACCTCTGGTACCGCAACGTCATCGGTGGTGACCGCTGCCCCGTCGTCGACACCTGGTGGCAGACCGAGACCGGTCAGATGATGATCAGCCCCCTCCCCGGGGTCACCGCCGGCAAGCCCGGCTCGGCGATGCGGCCGCTGCCCGGCATCGGTGCCGACGTGGTCGACGAGGAGGGTCGCTCGGTGCCGAACGGGTCGCGCGGGTATCTGGTCCTCACCAAGCCGTGGCCCGCCATGCTGCGCACGCTGTGGCAGGACGACGATCGCTTCGTCGAGACGTACTGGACCCGCTTCGCGGACCTCGGCTACTACTTCGCCGGTGACGGCGCCAAGAAGGACGAGGACGGCGACATCTGGATCCTGGGCCGCGTCGACGACGTGATGAACGTGTCCGGTCACCGCCTCTCCACGAGCGAGATCGAGTCCGCCCTGGTCTCCCACCCGCGGATCGCCGAAGCAGCCGTCGTCGGTGCCGCCGACGAGACCACCGGCCAGGCGGTCGTCGCCTACGTGATCCTGCGCTCCGGGGACGGCAACACCGGTGAGGCGCTGATCCAGGAGCTCCGCGGCCATGTGGCCACGGAGATCGGGGCCATCGCGAAGCCGCGGCAGATCAGGATCGTCCCGGAGCTGCCCAAGACGCGGTCCGGGAAGATCATGCGCCGCCTCCTGCGCGATGTCGCCGAGGGCAGGGACGTCGGCGACACCACCACGCTCAGCGACCCGAGCGTCATGGCGCTGATCGCGGAGGGATGAGATGGCCGTGCCCGCCACCGGCGTCGATCCCAGGACGATCGGGCGCAGCTGGGTCATCGTGGCCAGACACCGCCAGCCCGCCCGGACCGCGGCGCCGGCCCCGTGGGGCGAGGCGCATCTCAAGCGGATCGGCACCCAGGTGACCATCTGCGGTGCTCCGGCCCAGGGGTGGCACGCCTTCTGGCAGCTGCGGTCCGAGGACATCCGCCGGTGGTGCGCCGAATGCTCCGTCGCGGCACGCCCGACCCGCACCGTGTCGGGCTCCCTGAAGACCATGTGACCCCGAGGAAGAGGACGATCCATGAAGACCGTGATCCACACCTGCAGCTGCCCCGAGGTGTTCCATCAGCTCGGGCTGCACACTCGCGAGGGCGTGCTGCCGGCTGGTCCTCGCTGGTTGCAGGTGCTGGCAGGACTTCTGCGCTCGTCATGACTGAGAATTCGGTCGACAGGGACATCCCCTCACGATCGGAGACCCGTTGCCCGACTTCCGCCCCTCACGCCGGTCCGCTCTGCGCGCACTCGCCGGGATCGGCGCGCTCGCGCTCGGCACCGCGGCGTGCGGACCCGGCGATCCGAGCAGATCGACCGCCGCGCGCCGCCTGGGTGCCGAATGGGAGAGCCACGCCCGCACGTTCATGTCGTGGCCCGCGCTGGAGACCGTCTGGGGCGAAGACCTCCGTCACGTACGGCGGGACATCGCGCGCCTCGCCCGGGCGATCGCGGAGTACGAGTACGTCGTGATGTTGGCCCGCCCGGACCAGGTGGCCGCGGCGCAGAAGGCGTGCGGTGCCGACGTCGAGGTCATCCCTCTCGCCGTCGACGACCTGTGGGCCCGTGACACCGTGCCGCTCTTCGTCGAAGAGGGCGGGGAGGTCGTGGGTGTCGACCTCAACTTCAACGGCTGGGGTGACAAGCAGGTCCACGACAACGACGCCCGGGTCGGCCGGAAGCTGCTCGCCGAGTACGTGATCCCCCGCGAGCGGGCGCCTCTCGTCGCCGAGGGCGGCTCCTTCGAGACGGACGGCGAGGGCACGCTCCTCATCACCGAGAGCTCGATCGTCAACGACAACCGCAACCCCGGGAAGAGCCGCGACCAGATCGAGGCCGAGCTCGAGGAGGCCCTCGGCATGGAGAAGGTGATCTGGCTGAAGGGCGTGCGCGGCGAGGACATCACCGACGCACACGTCGACAGCCTCGTACGGTTCACCGCGCCCGGCGTGATCCTCCTGGACCGGGCCTTCCCCGGCACGCCCGCCGACTCCTGGTCCCGCTCGTCGGACCAGGCCATGTCCGTGCTGAGCGAGGCGACCGACGCGAAGGGCCGCCGCTTCGACGTCATCGACCTGCCCCAGCCCGATCCCTACCGGATCCGGGGCTACAGCGACGACTTCCTCTGCACGTACGCGAACTTCTACATCGGCAACGATGCCGTCTATCTGCCCGAGTTCGGTGACTGGAGGGCCGACGACCGTGCGCGAGGCATCCTCCAGGAGCACTTTCCCCGTCGCGACATCGTGCCGGTGAACATCGACACCATCGCCACCGGTGGCGGCGGCATCCACTGCGCCACCCACGACCAGCCCGGCAAGCCGGTCGACTGATCCCGCCGCGGCCGCGCTTAGGCTCATGGGCATGGACCATCGGGTGATGCTGATCGTCGGGGCGGCGCTGGCGATCATGATCGCGGCGTCGGTGTTCGCGCGGCGTACGGGGGTGGCGGCGCCGCTGCTCCTCGTGGGGCTCGGGATCGGGGCTAGCTATCTGCCCGGGGTGCCGGCGATCGAGCTCGATCCGGAGCTGATCCTGGCCGGCGTACTTCCGCCGTTGCTCTACTCCTCCGCGGTCAACCTGCCGGTGATCGACTTCCGGCGGAACCTCCGGCTGATCAGCTGGCTCTCGGTCGTGATGGTGATCGTCTCGGCCCTGGTGATCGGCGCGGTCGTCCACTGGCTGTTCCCGGAGATCTCGTTCCCGCTCGCGGTCGCGCTCGGCGCGGTCGTCAGTCCCACCGACGCGGTGGCGGCGACGGCGATCGGGCGCCGGGCCGGGCTGCCGCCGCGGGTGATGACGGTGCTGGAGGGCGAGAGCCTGGTCAACGACGCCTCCGCCCTGGTCGTCCTCCGGACGGCCGTCGCGGGGATCGCGGTGGCCGGCTCCTTCTCGCTGTGGCGTACGACGCTCGAGTTCGGCTGGGCGGTGCTGGGCGCGGTCGTGATCGGCGGCGTGGTCGGCTGGATCACCGTGCTGCTCCGCCAGCGTCTGGACGATCCCGTGCTCAACACGACGATCTCGTTGGCGGTGCCGTTCATCGCCTACTTCCCGGCCGAGGAGCTGAACGCGTCCGGTGTGCTCGCGGTCGTCATCGCCGGGCTGGTGACGGGCGGTCTCGGCAGCCGCCGGTTCAGCGCCCGCGACCGCGAGACCCAGGCCACCACCTGGACGACCTTCAGCTTCATCCTGGAGAGCGGCGTCTTCCTGGCGATGGGCTACCAGCTGCCGGACTTCGTCGATGCCGCACAGGGCGAGACCACGCCCGGCGAGATGGCTGCGCTCGTCCTGATCATCGTGGGCCTGCTGGTCGTGCTCCGGTTCGTCGGCCTCGCCGGCCCCGCGCTCCGGGACCGGGAGGTGAGCCAGGAAGGCGTACGCAGCCGCCTGGACCAGTTCGAGGAGAAGCTCGACTCGCTGACCCCCGCGGACGACCGGGAGGACGCCCGGATCACCGCCGCTCGGCACCGGTTGGCGCGGGGTCGGGCGGACATCGACTTCGAGGAGCGGGAGCCGATCACCCGGCGCGGCTTCCTGGTGATCGGCTGGGCCGGGATGCGCGGCGTCGTCACGGTCGCAGCGGCCCAGACCATCCCGGCCGGCACCTCGCACCGGGCGACCGTCGTGCTCGCCGCGTTCCTGGTCGCACTCATCACCCTCGTCTTCTTCGGCCTCACCCTCCCGGCTGTGATCCGCCGGTTGCGATTCACCACTGAGAGCGCCAAGGACAGGCACGATGCGTTCCGCGCCCTGTTGCGTCAGGTCGGTGAGTCGGCCGTCGACACCCTCGGGCCGCTGGAGTCGCAGACCATCGACGGCGAGCCGATCGACCCGAAGCTGGTGACGAAGCTCAAGGACCGCATCCTTCCGCGGGTGCTCGCGGGCGTGCAGGAGGCGCCGAGACTCCGTCCGGCGGTGATGGAGCAGACGATGATCCTGCAGGTGCGCTACCTCGATGCGATGCGCGAGGCGCTCGCGACCGAGCGCAGCATCGGGGCCTACAGCTCCCACACCTACCGGAGGGTCGAGTCGATCCTCGACGACATGGAGAAGCGCCTCGACATGAGCTGATCGGTCCGGTCAGCTCTGACGGGCGTCGTAGCGCTGCCGCTCGTCCTCGATCCGGGGGTTGTGCCGGATCGCCCACTCGGCCAGCCCCACCGCCGGCCCGACCAGGGTCCGGCCCATGTCGGTCAGCTCGTACTCCACGCGCGGAGGCACCTCCGGATAGCTCGTACGTGCCACCAGACCGTCGCGCTCCAGATGGCGGAGCGTGAGGGTGAGCATGCGCTGCGAGATGCCCGGGACGCGCGTCTTGAGGTCGCCGAACCGGAACCGGCCGCCGTCGAGGGTGGCGATCACCAGCAGGCTCCACTTGTCACCGATCCGGTCCAGGATGCCGCGGATCGCGCGGCCGCCGTCTCCCCTGATCAGGCAGGCCTTCTCGTAGTCCGACATCGAGCCCCTCCGTCCGCTCGGGCACACCGATGTGCCTTTTGTACGCCTCCCGGAACCCGGTCATGCTGGATCTCGATCGGTCAGTTACTCATCGTAACCAAGGAGTTCGACATGGTGGTCGCATACGGGATCGTCGCGGGGTTGCTGGCGGCGTTCTACCTGTACTCGGGCGGGATCAAGGTGGTGCGGAGCCAGGAGCAGCTGGCACCCATGATGGCGTGGGCGGGCACAGCGATCCCGATGGCGGGAGTCAGGGCGATCGGCGTGGTGGAGGTCGCCGGCGCGCTGGGGCTGATCCTCCCGCCGCTCACCGGCATCGCCCCGAGCCTGGCGATCTGGGCGGCGGCAGGTCTCGCGCTCGTGCAGGTGCTCGCGACGCTCTTCCACCTCTCGCGCGGCGAGCGGCGCGACCTGTGGCTCAACGCGGTCCTGGTGGTCGTCGCGCTCGTCGCGCTGGTCCTCGCCACTCGATCGTGACCGCAGCCGGCCGGGGTCAGATCGTCTCGAACCCGGCCATCATCGCCATGTCCTCGTGCTCCAGGTTGTGGCAGTGGATCAGGAACCGGCCGGCGTACCTCTCGAACCGCACCTGGACCCGCACCGCCTCGTAGGGGCGTACGTCGACGGTGTCCTTCCAGCCCAGGTCCATCGGGCCGGGGCCGTGGTTGCCGCGCCGCAGCACCTGGAAGGGCGAGAGGTGGACGTGGACCGGGTGGTGCGCGTCGGTGAAGAACTCCCAGATCTCGGTGGACTCGCGCGGCACCCGGGCCTGCGGGACCGCCGGGTCGAAGGGCTTGCCGTTGATCCCCCAGCCGCGGCGGCCGTGCACGCTCGCCTGGCGGAAGTGCCACCTGCGCACGACCGCACCGGCGGGCTCCTCGGGCTCGGGTACGTCGCCCAGCCGCTCCGGGATCCGGACGTCGTCGGCCGCCTTCCTGCCGATGCGGAACCGCATCACCTGAGCGGTCCGGCCGGTGCCGAGACCGTTGCGCATCTCGACCGTCGTGCCCGGTGGCAGAGAGCGGAAGTCGACGACGACGTCGAACCGCTCGCCCGAGGCCATCGTGATCTGGTCGTGCTCGACGGGGGCGGCGAGCAGTCCGCCGTCGGAGCCGATCTGCGTGAACTCGACCGGCTTGCCGTCGGCGGTGCGCAGGCTGAGCGTGTAGCGGCGCGCGTTGGAGGCGTTGAGCAGCCGCAGCCGATACTGCGCCGCCTCGACCTCGGCCTCGGGCCACGGGGCACCGTTGACGAGGATGACGTCGCCGAGCACACCGGCCATGTAGTGGTCCTCGACCCCGGGATCGCCGAGCAGTTCCGGGTCGAGCGCCGGGTAGCGCAGCGCGCCGTCCTCGTCGAAGGCCCGGTCGGCGATCATCAGCGGCAGCTCCCGCTCGCCGCGCGGCAACGAGAGCGCGTCCTCCTCGTCGTCACGGACGATGTGGAAGCCGGCCAGCCCACGCCACACCTGCGGGGCGGTGAAATCCATCCGATGGTCGTGGTACCAGAGCGTCGTCGCCGGTTGTTCGAGCGGATAGCGGTAGTCGCGTTTCCCCGTCCTGACCTGCGCCTTCGGGTCGGCCATGGCCTCGTGCCCGCCGTGCCCGCTCCCGTGCCCGGCATGAGCGGCCGGCGCCTCGAAGCCCGGCGGCATCAGCAGGTCCGTCGGCCAGCCGTCGCTCTGCGCCGGGGTGTGCCCGCCATGGAGATGCGTCGCGGTGGGCAGGGTGAGGGAGTTGGTGTGGCGTACGGTCACCGCCTCGCCGCGGCGAGTCTCCAGCGTCGGCCCGGGGAAGACCCCGTCGTACGTCATCATCTCGGTCCGCAGCCCAGGCAGGATCTCCACCGACGCGGTGCGCTGGGCGATCTCGATCATCCCGCCCGAGGGCCGCTTGACCGGCGGCAACGGCAGCGGGGTCTCGTACGCCTTCGGCAGCCGTGCCGCGCTGCGCAGGATCCGTCCGGTCTGCCCGGGGGCCTCGCCGCACGCGACCAGTGATCCGGCGACCGGGGCGGCCAGTCCGGCGCCGAGGAGGGTGCGTCTCCCGATCCTCATCACCGGACCTCCCTCGGGCTGCCGGCGCCGCGGCGCAGGGAGGCGATCGCCACGGCCACCGCCACGCCGACGGTGAGGACGCCGACCGGGACGTGCAGCTGGAGGACCCGGGTGTAGCCGAGGATCGCCTGGACGTGGATGAGGAAGAAGAGCGCGACCGACCAGATGAGGAACCACCAGCGTCCGCGCATCGCGACGACGGCGCCCGCGGCGACCGGCAGCAGCAGGCCGAGGCCCTGCAGTGCTGCCGCGCCCGCGGAGTGGAGGCTCAACGCCTCGAAGGTGCCGGCGAAGTAGGAGCCGATGAAGATCGGCTGCCCGATCGCGAAGAGCGCGGTCACAGCCGCGACGGCTCGGAAGCAGAAGAGGCTGATGCGTGGTCGGCGCTCGCGTATCTGTGTGGTCACGCCATCCACAATATGTAGACAGAATACCTATGGCATCGGGCGTTCCCCTGACCGCCGGCGGATCCTCGTCGGGGTCAGCCCTGGTGGGTGAAGACCTCGTCGCGGGCCGTGTCGAGACCCATCTGAAGGGCGCCGCGGAGCACGGCGTCACCCGAGATCTCGGTGGGGACGACGGTGGGGACGTTGGGGCCGAGGGCGGCGATCGCCTTCTGTACGCGTGCGGCCAGGACCGGCCCGCCGGCGCTCCCGACCTCGCCTGCGAGCACGCACAGCTCGGGGTCGAGCACCACGCAGATGCCCGCCAGGCCGAGGGCGAGCCGCCTGGCCAGCTCCTCCAGGAACGGCTCGGCGTCGGGGTCGCCCCCGGCGGCTGCCCGGACGCAGTCCACACCGCTGCCCTCCAGCCCGAACGCACGGGCGAGGGTGTCCATGGCCTCGACGCTGACCAGCGACTGGAAGGCCGCGTGCTGCGGACTGTCGGTGCCGTGAGGCGTGGAGGCGCCCGGAACCGCCAGATAGCCGATCTCGCCGGCACCGCCGCCGGCGCCGCGGTGGAGGCGGCCGTCGACGATCACCGCGAGCCCCAGGCCGCGGTCGATCCAGGCGAGCACCGAGTCCTTGACGCCGTGGGAGGCTCCGGCGGACTGCTCGGCGAGCCCGGCCAGGTTGACGTCGTTCTCGATCAGTATCGGCCGCTGAAAGCTGTGGCGGAGGTCGGCGAGGACGCCCGCGCGCCAGTCCGGCAGGTCGTTGGCGAAGCGGATGTCGCCGGTGCGCGGGTCGATCATGCCCGGCGTACCGATCGAGAGGCAGCGGAGCTGCGGCATGGTGATGCCGGCGCTGCGGGTGGCGTCGGCGACCGTCGCCCGCACCGCCTCGACCGGGTCGGAGGCCTCGTGGGGGTCGAGCGCACCGGTGGCCAGCTCGGTGCCGGTGATGTCGGCGACCGACGCGGTGATCTGGTCGGGGCCGATGTGGAGGGCCGCGACATAGCCCGCCGACGGGACCACGCCGTAGAGCGCGGCGTTGGGGCCGCGACCGCCCTGCTGGGTGCCGACGACCTCGACCAGGCCACGCTCGCCCAGCCGGATCAGCAGCTGTCCCGCGGTCACCTTGGAGAGACCGACGAGCTCGCCGAGCCGGGTCTTCGTCACTGGACCGTCCGAGAGCATCAGGTCGAGCGCCGCGCGGTCGTTGGTGTCACGGATCAGGTGTGTCCTGAGCGGTCTCGACATCGGCGGCGCTCCTTTCGAGGGTCGGGGTGGCGTACGGAAAGCAACTTAACAACTGAAGGGCCCGCGCCGGTGTTTGTCCACCCAGGGTCTAGACGGTAACTGTAAAGGAACCTTACAGTGGGGGCTCGATCGCCATCCATCTCAACCCCCTCAAGGAGCTTGGAATGCGTACTAAGACAAAGATCGCCGTTCTCGGCGGGATCTTGCTGGCGCCCGTCCTGGCCATGTTGCCGACGAGCCCCGCAAGTGCGCACGGCTACATCTCGAACCCCCCGAGCAGGCAGGCCCAGTGTGCTGCCGGCACCGTCGACTGTGGGGACATCAAGTACGAACCGCAGAGTGTCGAGGGCCCGAAGGGCCTGACCAGCTGCTCCGGCGGCAACTCCCGCTTCGCGGAGCTCGACGACGACTCGAAGAACTGGCAGGTCACACCCGTCGGTAGGAGCCAGACGTTCAGCTGGTCGCTGAGCGCCCGGCACAGCACCAGCACCTGGCAGTACTTCATCGGTGGCACCAAGATCGCCGAGTTCGACGACGGCGGCGCGCAGCCGCCGGCCGCCGTCGAGCACCAGGTCGACTTCGGCTCCTTCACCGGCCGCCAGAAGGTGCTCGCGGTCTGGAACGTCGCCGACACGACGAACGCCTTCTACGCCTGCATCGACGTGAACATCGGCGGCACTGCCACCGACCCGGAGTCGCCGGCCCCGGTGGCGGCTGAGTTCCCGGTCAGCGAGGCGCAGTTCAACCAGCTCTTCCCCAACCGCAACCCCTTCTACACGTACGCAGGTCTCGTCGAGGCGCTCAGCGCCTACCCGGAATTCACCAATGCCGGGGACGAGGCGACCCAGAAGCGGGAAGCCGCCGCGTTCATCGCCAACGTCGCCCACGAGACCGGTGACCTCCTCTACGTCGTCGAGCAGAACGAGGCCAACTACCCGCACTACTGCGACCCCAACCAGTCCTACGGCTGCCCCGCCGGCAACGACCAGTACTACGGCCGCGGTCCGGTCCAGCTGAGCTGGAACTTCAACTACAAGGCCGCCGGTGACGCGCTCGGGATCGACCTGCTGAACAATCCCAACCTGGTCGCCACCGATCCGGCGGTCGCCTGGAAGACCGGGCTCTGGTACTGGAACACCCAGAACGGCCCGGGCACCATGACCGCGCACGCGGCGATGGTCAACGGCGCCGGCTTCGGCGAGACCATCCGGTCGATCAACGGGTCCATCGAGTGCAACGGCGGCAACCCGGGGCAGGTGCAGAGCCGCGTCGACAACTACACCGAGGTCACCTCGCTGCTCGGGGTGGACCCGGGCGGGAACCTCTACTGCTGAGACCCAGCCCGCCGCACAGAAACCGGCGGCGTACGCAGCCCCACCTGCGTACGCCGCTTGTTTCTGTTTTGTGACAACCGCACAAACAGGTTCTGTTCCTGTGCCGGTGCCCGCCGCCCGGCCGCGCCCCTACCGTCGAGTAGCAACCGGAACCCGGACAGCCCGGGCCGGATGGACGAAGGAGCATGCTCGGTGCTCGAATCACACCCCCTCAGGTCACTCTCTCTCCGCATCGCCGCGGTCGCCGCGGCCGTCACTCTCCCCCTCTTCGGTCTGGTCGCGCCGGCCGACGCGGAGAGCCCCTACGAGCGCGGGCCGGACCCGACGTCGGCCAGCGTCCTGGACAACGGCACGTTCTCCCTCTCCACCGCCTCGGTCTCCTCGCTGGTGATCGGCTTCGGCGGCGGGACGATCTACTACCCCACCTCGACCAGCCAGGGGACGTACGGCGGCGTCGTGCTCGCCCCCGGCTTCACCGCCACGTCCTCGGCCTACTCCTCGATCGCCCGCCGGGTCGCCTCGCACGGGTTCGTGGTCTTCGCGATCGACACCGACACCATCTACGACCAGCCCGACAGCCGCGGCTCACAGATCCTGGCCGCGGTCGACTATCTGATGGAGGACGCCTCCTCCGCCGTGGCCTCACGCCTGGACGAGACCCGGATCGCGGTCTCGGGCCACTCGATGGGCGGCGGTGGCACGCTCGCCGCGGCCAACCAGGACTCCTCGGTCAAGGCCGCGGTCGCGCTGCAGCCCTGGCACACCGACAAGACCTGGCCCGGCATCCAGGTCCCGACCATGATCATCGGCGCGGAGCTGGACACGATCGCACCGGTGTCGTCGCACTCGGTCCCGTTCTACACCTCGGCCACCGGGGCGCGGGAGAAGGCGTACGGCGAGATCAACAACGGCGACCACCTCATCGCCAACACCGATGACGACTGGCAAGGGCGCCTGTTCGTCACCTGGCTGAAGAGGTACGTCGACGACGACACCCGCTACTCGCAGTTCCTCTGCCCGGCGCCGTCCTCGGTCAACCTGTCCGACTACCGCAACACCTGCCCGGACTGATCCTCCCGGTTCGAGCGTACGGAACCGGTCACCTCGGGGGAGGTGGCCGGTTCCTTGTGCTCGGCGTCTCGTCGGTGACCCCGGCGAGCGACGGCGGTGGCTGCGCCGGCTCCGATAGGGTCGGATCATGCCCACGACCAGCCCGAAGGGCGAGGAGATCGTCGGATCACTGCTGCGCGGTCTGGACGTGATCGGCATCCTCAGCGAAGCCGAGCAGCCGCTGTCCCTGGCCGAGGTGGCGACCCTCGCCGACACCTCCCGGGCCACCGCCCGGCGGCTGCTGCTGACCCTGGAACGCGTCGGGTACGTCCGCACCGACGGTCGCACCTTCCAGCTGCGCCCCAAGGTGATGGAGCTCGGCGACGCGTACCTCGAGGGGCTGGGGCTCCCGCGGCTCCATCCTCACCTGACCTCGCTCGCCGAGCGGGTGCGCGACACCTGCTCGCTGACCGTCCTGGACGGCGACACGGTCGTCTACGTCGACCGTGTCAAAGCGGATCGGCTGATGACGGTCAACATCGCGGTCGGCACCCGGATGCCGGCGTACGCGATGTCCAGCGGTCGCGTCCTGCTCGCCGATCTCGACCCGGAGGCGCTGCGCGACTACCTCGAGCATCTGCATGCCGAGCCGCTCACCGGACGCACCGCGGTCGCCCGCGACGAGCTCGCCCGCAGGATCGCCCAGGCCCGCAAGGACGGCTACGTCATCACCGACCAGGAGATCGACCCGACGCTGCGCTCGATCGCCGCCCCCGTACGCGGGCCCGACGGTCGCGCCATCGCTGCGGTGAACGTCGCCACCCATGTCAACCGCACCTCGGTCGAGCAGCTGCGCGAGGAGATCCTGCCCGAGCTGCTCGCCACCACGCGCGCCATCGAGGCGGAGCTGGCCGCCTCGTGACGCCGTGGTGCTCGCCCTCAGAGGTCGAGCACCAGCCGGGGGCTCTTCGAGCGCCCGACGCAGACCATCATGGTCTTGCCGGAGGCCCGTTCCTTCTCGTTGAGGATCGTGTCGTGGTGCTCCGGGACACCCTCGAGGACCGTGGTCTCGCAGGTGCCGCAGAAGCCGTCCTCGCAGGAGGTCATGATGTCGCAGTGATCCTCGATGACCTCGAGCAGACCCTGGTCGGAGCCGACGGTGAGGACGGTTCCTGACCTGCGCAGCTCGACCTCGAAGGAGTCACCGGTCGACGCCTCGACCAGCGCTTCGCCGTCGGAGGCGAACTTCTCCAGCCGCAGCTGAGCGGACCGCCCCGCCGTCTCGCAGATCTCTTCGATCTCCTTGAGCATCGAGATCGGGCCGCAGGCGTAGATGAGGGTGTCGTCGCTGACACCGTCGACGAGCGAGGCGAGGTCGGGGCGACCGGTCGACGAGCTGACGACGACCTTGACGTTCGGCCCGGTCGCGAGCTTCTCACGGAAGGCCATCGACTCGAGGTGGCGGCCGACGTAGACGAGCTCGTACGGCGACTTCTCACGCTCCGCGCGGATGACCATCGCGAGCATCGGGGTGATGCCGATGCCGCCGGCGACGAACAGGTAGCGCGGAGACGGCTCGAGCGGGAAGTGGTTACGGGGACCGCGGATGCGGACCCGTTTACCGACCAGTGCGGTCTCGTGGACCTCCTCGGAGCCACCGCGGCCCTCGGGCTCGCGGAGCACCGCGATCCGGTAGAAGCTCAGGTCGGCCGGCGGGCTGCACAGGCTGTACTGCCGGACGAGGCCCGAGGGCAGCTCGATGTCGAGATGCGACCCGGGCTCGTAGGCCGGCAGCAGACCGCTGTCGGGCACCAGCTCGAGCGAGATCACCCCGTCGGCCTCCAGCTTCGCCTGCCGCACGGTGACCTCGAAGAAGTCCTGCTCCTCGCCGGTCATGCCGACATCTCCTTCTCCGCCGCCGCGGCGTCGGCCTCCGTGCGGGCACCGCCGCGCAGCACGTCCAGCAGCGCGGCGAGCAGCTGGGGGCCGCGTACGGACACCAGCATGTCGACCTCCTGGCGCAGGGTGATCATGGCCGAGGCGCCGGCCGGCTCCTGCCAGTGCTCGGGGGCGACGAGGACGGCGGCGATCAGGTCGCCACCGTCGCGCGCCGCGGTGCACACCTCGCGTACGACCCGCTCGGGGACCTCGGTGAGGTCGCTCCCGACCAGGACGACCATGTCGGCCGACTCGGCGACGGCGCTGGTGCCGGCCGGCATCGGCGGCGCCCAGGCACCCTCGCCCAGCGGCTCGGTCAGCGCCTCGACCGGGTCCGGCCCGGTCAGGATCTGGACGCCTTCGACCCCGAGCTTCCGCAGCTCGTCGACGAGCTGGGCGCTGCCAGGACCGAGCGGCACGACGAGAACACGGGCCTCATAGGACCTACGCAGGGGGTTCATCGGGTCTCCTTCACAGACTCGGAGCGGGTTGGGTCGACCCGCAGCCACGGGTCGATCACGACATGAGGGGTGAGCGGAGCCTTGCCCTGGTCCATGTCGCGCAGGCTCTGTCCGACCTGCTCCAGGGGAACGTTGTGCGTCGGGATCCGCTCCAGGCCGGTCCCGCCGGAGGAGAGGAGCTCGATGGCACGGGTGACGGCCTGCGGCGACCGGCCGCGTACGCCGCGCACGGTCACCAGGTTGCGGACGATCGCGGTCGGGTCGAGCGCGGCGTCGCCACCGCTGAGCCCCGCGATCACCAGCACACCGAAGCGGCCCAGCAGCTGGATGGCGGTCGCCATGGTCTGCGGGGTGCCGATGGTGTCGATGACCGCGTCGAGCGGGCCGTACTTCTCATGTACGACATCGACGACGGTGTCGTCGTTGAGCTCCGTGGCCGCGCCGAGCCGGCGGGCCAGCTCGAGGCGTCCCACGCTGGACCGGCGACCGAGCGCGATCACGGTCTCGGCGCCGCCCGCGATGGCGGCGGCCACACAGGAGAGCCCGTGGTAGCCGGGGCCGATGATCGCGACCTTCGAGCCCGGGCCGACGCCGCCGGCGTCGAGGGTCCAGTCGACGGCGTTGGCCAGCGGCAGCGTCCAGGCGGCCTGGTCGACGCTGAGGTCGTCGGGCAGCGGGTGGAGCACGTGGCGCGAGGAGAGCTCCATGAACTCCGCGTTGCCGCCGTGCAGCCCCGAGGCGCGCGAGGCCGGGATCATCCCGACCCGCTCACCCCCGGTCCACAGATCGACATCGGCGCACAGCCGGTAGCGGCCGGCCGAGCACTCGGCGCACGTGCCGCAGCCTACGTATTCCTCGACGGCGACGCGGGTGCCGACCTCGAGTCCCAGCTCCTCGGCGTCCTCGGGGGTCAGGTGGTCGATGCGGCCGATCGTGTGGTGACCGAGCACCGCGGGAGCCCTGAGCCCCCGCTGGTGCAGCATCACGTCCGTGCCGCATACGGCGGAGGACTCGACGCGCAGCCTGCTTACCGAGGCCGGGAGCACCAGCTCCCGGACCTCGGTGTCGCCGGCCCCGTCACTGACGGCGGCGCGAACCAGCAGATCGTTCATCGGCGGAAGCGCCCCCGCTTCTTCGGGGCGACGCGGGCGTCGGCCTGCTGCTTGGCCTTCTCGACCTCTTCCTTCAGCTGGCTCCAGATGCCGTAGACGATCTCGCCGTACTCCTGCTCGTGACGCAGCTGCAGGACGTCGCGCGGCCGCGCGAACGGCACGTCGATGAACGCCTTGGCCCGGCCCGGCTGAGCGCTCATCACCATGATCCGGTCGCTCAGCGTGACGGCCTCGTCGACGGAGTGGGTGATGAAGACGACCGTCTTGCGGGTCTCGTCCCAGATGCGGAGCAGCTCGGCCTGCAGGAGCGTCTTGTTCTGCTCGTCGAGAGCCGAGAACGGCTCGTCCATCAGCAGGATCTCGGGGTCGTTGGCGAACGCACGGGCGATCGAGACGCGCTGCCGCATGCCGCCGGAGAGCTGGTGAGGGTAGGCGTCGGCGAACTTCGTCAGGCCGGTCGCGTCGAGGTAGTGCCCGACGGTGTCCTTGATCTCCGACCTCGGGGCGCCACGCACGGTCAGGCCGTACGCGGCGTTGTCCCAGACGCTCATCCACGGGAAGATCGAGTCGCCCTGGAACACCATCGAGTTCTCCGGGCGGCCGGCGGTGCTGCCGGCGACCTCGATGGTGCCTGCCGAGGCCGACTCCAGGCCGGCGAGCATCCGCAGGAGGGTGGTCTTGCCGCAGCCCGACGGACCGACGATCGTCAGGAACTGACCCTGAGGTACGTCGAGGTCGAAGGAGTCGACGGCGGTCACGACGTGGCCGCCGGGGACCGTGAAGCGCTTGCTGAGACCGCGGATCCGGATCTTCGGGTCGGCCACGGCCGACGCTGTCTCGGTGGAGGCCGGTGCAGTGGTGTTGGACATGAGGGGTGGTCCGTTTCTCTAGTAGGCCGCCGTCAGTGGCGGGTGATCCACGGGGTGAGCTTGTGACCCACGAATCCGACGATGAGGGCGAGCAGGAGCCCGACGAGCGCGAAGACCAGCAGGTAGGCGTACATCGACTCGATGGTGAAGAGCTGGAAGGAGTTCCAGACCATGAATCCCCAGCCGTTGCCCTGGCCGCCCATCATCTCGGCGATGGCGAGCATGATCAGGCCCATGCCGGCGCCGAGCTCGAGGCCGGTGATGACGTTGGGCATCGCCCCGGGGAGCGCGACGGTGCGGAAGACCGTGAACCGCTTGGCCCCGAAGTTCTCGGCGACGTCGTAGAAGATCGCCGAGACGTTCGAGACCCCGGTGTAGGTGTTGATGACGACGGGGAAGAAGACGCCCATCGCCACGAAGTACCAGATCGTGTCCTCGCCCAGGCCGAAGAAGAGCAGGAACAGCGGCAGCACCGCGCTCTTCGGGACGGGGTAGAGGGCGGAGATGATCGGGCGCACGGCCGCGTTCACGACCTTGTTGAGACCCATCGCGACACCGAGGAGGACTGCCGGGATGGCGCCGACCAGGAAGCCGACGACCAGACGGGTGAGGCTGTGCTGGGATTGAGCCCACAGCTCGCCGCTGCTCGCCTCGGTCCACAGTGCCTGGAAGATCAGGGTCGGTGCTGGGAAGAACCTGTCATCGAGGAGCCCGGCGCGGGAGAAGATCTCCCAGGCCACGAGCACGAGGATCGGGCTGAGGATCGAGATGGTGCGGAGGGCACCCTTGCTCAAGGTACGGCGCTGCTCCACCTGGCGGGCAGCAACCGCTGCCTTCGGGGTCGTGGCCGCTTCTGCAACGTTGGTCATGGCACTCATTCCTTGGTCGCGGCCTGGGCCGCCCTGTCGACGTAGCTGGTGTCGACCAGCGCGTCGAAATCGATGTGCGACGTGCCCGTGTAGAGACCCTGCTTGACGAAGAAGTCGTAGTCCTTCTTCAGGCTCTCGACGTTGAGCGATGCGTCGGGGTTCACGTAGCTGGGGACGGTCTTCTTGACCGCCTCAGGATCGGTCTTGATGTTGGCTCCGATGATCGAGGCGATCTCGTCGGCCCCCGCACCGGCCCACCTGCCGCCCTCGACCGCCGCGCTGTAGTCGCGTGCGGCGTGCGCGTACGCGTTCATGAAGCACTGGGCGGCCTTGCCCTGCTCCTTGGGGAAGTCGCCGCTGTAGAGGAGCACGGCGAGCTGCTGGTTGTTGTAGACGGTCGTGGAGTCCGCGAGCTTGACCGCAGCGCCGCTGCTCAGCGCCTTGGTCGCGGCCGGCTCGGTGGTGAGCGAGGCGTCGATCGACCCGTTCTGCAGGGCAGCGACGTGGTCGGGGAAGCCGAGGAACATGTGCGAGACGTCGTTGTAGGCGAGCCCCTCGGTCTCGAGCAGCGCGGCCAGGGTCGAGGAGGTCGCCGTGCCGGGCGCCGGCTCGGCCACGCTGAGGCCCTCGAGGTCTCTGATGCTCTTGACCTTGCCCGAGTCGACGAGCTCCTTGCGGACCAGCAGCGGCATGTAGTCGTGGTTGGTCACCAATTGGCCCTTGTCCGCGACGATCTTGATGTCGATGTCGCGGGCGATGCCGTTGTAGAAGCCCGCTGACGGGGCACCGGCGCCGACGGCCAGGTGACCAGCCGCCAGGTAGGGGACCATCTCGCCGGCCGACTTGAACGGGCGGAGCTTCACCTCGAGACCTTCCTCGGTGAAGTAGCCCTTGTCCTGGGCGATGAAGAGCAGGGCGTCGGAGAGGCTGTTGGTGATGCCGGCCTCGACCTCGACACCGACGCACGACGTCGCCCCGGTGGCACTGGTGCCGCACCCGGCCACGGTGATCGCCCCGAAGGAGAGGGCCACGGCGGCAACCATCGCGCGCGACCGTTTGAAGTGTGTACGCATGATTCTGCCGATCAGATCGAGTGGAAGTTCTCGCCGGGCCTGACCGCCAAGACGTCCTTAGCGCCCTCCTGGAAGGGCACGTCGCGAGGCAGCAGGATCGAGGTGGAGCGCACGCTGGTGTGCTCGGGAGCCAGACCCGGCAGCTTGTCGGAGTCGAGCTCCTCGAGCGCAGCGAGCAGGCGGCGGCGGGCAAGGATGATGGCGGCGTCGGAGGTGCCGAGGCGCTCCTTGGTGCGGTCGGCGACGATCCCCATCGACTCCTGCAGCGAGAAGTCCTGAGCAGCGATGCCCGCGATACCGGAGAAGGTCTCCTTGCGGCGCTGGGCGGCCCGGTCCATGAGGTAGTCGTTCTCGGCCGAGGCCAGCGGGTCGTACGTTCCCGGCTTGTACTTCACATGGATGCCGTCTCCGCCGTTGAGGGCGTTGATCTCGCGTTCGCCGAAGTCCTGGGTGGGGTGGTAGTTCCAGCTCCAGGCCCAGCAGGTCTCGTCGTCGATGGGGACCCAGGCGTGGCCACCCATCGGGTTGTGCTCACCGAACGGCGGGATGATCGTGTACCACGGCATCATCCACTGCGTGATGCGCCAGTAGTAGTTCTCCTCGTCGGCGTTCCGACGCGCACCGATCAGCAGGCCACCGTCGGACTCGGCCACCTCGAACTTCGGTCGGGTGTCGGCCTTGAGGTACTTGTTGCCCTCGGTGCCGGAGTGCAGCGGGTCGTCGTCGAGGTTGAACCGGTGCGCGAAGGAGACGTGGCTGGAGTCGATGCCACCCTCCATCGCCTGCAGATAGTTGGAGAACTGGCGACGCTTCGAGATGAAGCGCTTTTCCGGGTTGAGACCCATCCATTCCAGGTTCGGCAGCGGCGGCTCCGTGCCTGGGTCGCCCATGTAGGCCCAGATCAGGCCGCCGGCCTCGACGGCCTTGTACGCCCGCTGCTTGATCTTGGAGCAGAACTTGCTGCCCTCGGGCTCGGACGGCATGTCGACGCAGTTGCCGTCGATGTCGTACTTCCAGCCGTGGTAGGCGCACCGCAGGCCACCCTCCTCGTTGCGCCCGAAGTAGAGGGACGCCGTGCGATGGCTGCAGAACTCGTCGATCAGACCGATGCGGCCCTCGGAGTCACGGAACGCGATCAGCCTCTCGCCGAGCAGCTGCACCCTCACGGGGTCGCAGTCGGCGCCCTCGATCTCCTCGGCGAGCAGCGCGGGGATCCAGTAGCGACGGAACAGGTTGCCCATGGGGGTGCCCGGACCGGTCTGGGTCAGCAGGTCGTTCTGTTCACGGGTGAGCATGCAGGTTGCCTTTCAGAGGGGTGATGCGGCGGGGAAGGCTGATGAGTGCTGCCGCCACGAAGGCGGCCAGCGGAACCAGCCAGGCGACGCCGAAGCCGGCGCCCAGATCGAGGGTGAGTCCGAACGCGAGCGGTCCGGAGCCGAAGCCGAGGTACATGCCGGTGGCCAGGAACGCCGTCGCGGTGCCGAGGGATTCGACGGGGACGGTGCTGATCAGGACCACCATGGTCACGGAGTTGGAGGCGAGCGCGGCGGCCCCGAACACGGCGGCGCCGACCCACACCAGCCAGCTGCCGACCAGCGTCGAGGCCATCACGAGCACGACGCCGAGCGCGGCGCCGATGGCCAGGACGAGGAGCGTGGAGGCCTGCCGGGAGCCCGCATCCGCGTGGCGGCCCCACCAGATGCGGCTCAGCAGTCCGACCAGCCCGACCAGCGCGGCGATCAGGCCCGCGGGACGCAGGCCCAGACCGAGTTCCAGATGGGCGAAGAGAGGGAGGTGGGCGTTGGTGGCCTGGAGACCGAACCCGATGAAGAACGTGTACGCCGTCAGCATCACGACCGAGATCGGTCCGGACTCCTCGGTTCTGCCGGGTGCCCGGTCGGCCCTGGCCAGGGGACGGGTCGCGAGCGCGCTGACCACGCCGAGGATCCCGAGGACGACACCGGCGGCGACGGCCCAGCGCCACCCGGCGGCGGCCGCGATCAGTGGAGCGGCGAGGCCCGCGACGAGCTGCGCGGCCTGGACCCCGGACTGCTTCCAGCCGATGAGGGCACCTCGCTGCCGCACCGGCACGCCGGCGACCATCCGGTTGGTGGCCGGATTGGAGAGCGCCTGGGCGACACCGCTCAGCACGCCCGCGACCACCACGACGGCGTACGACTCGGCGAGTGCCAGCACGGCGAGGCCGGAGATCGAGCCGACCGAGACCGCGACCATCACGGTGCGCGCGCCGAAGCGGCTCGACGGCCCGCCCAGGAGAAGTGCCGTGAGCGCTGCAGCGCCGAAGGTCACGGTCGAGATCGCGCCGTACTCGGCCGGGCTCAGATCGAGGTCGGCGATCACCAGGGGAGAGATCGCGGTGAGTGTGTAGAGAAACAACGGCCCGATGCCCATACACACGAACAGCGACATCCACAGCGCCGGGGAGATCTTCTCCTTGGCGCTGGTGGCATCGGCCGTGTCGCTGCTCATCTGACTCCATTCCGCTATGCGCACAACTGTGCATTGTGACCGTGGACACACGGTTACACGGCGAAGACCTCAGGTCAAGTGAGGGGCGGGAAAATCTGCCCGATCTTCGTTAGGGTGTGCGCATGGCGGAACGAATCGTGGCGGATGACGAGCGGCGGGTCTCCGACCGTGACGTCGTCCAGTCCCTGATGCGAGGTCTGGACGTCGTGCGGGCCTTCGACGGCACTCATCCAGAGCTCTCGCTGGACGAGGCGGCCGAGCGCACCGGCTTCAGCCGGTCGGCCACGCGTCGGCTGCTGCGTACCCTCATGACCGCGGGGCTGGCGGTGTACGACGGCCGGCACTATCGCCTCACGTCGCGGCTGCTCGACCTCGGCTACGCCAGCCAGTCGCGACTCTCCCTCGCCGAGGTGGCGCTGCCTCATTGCGAGGAGCTCTCGCACCGGCTCGGGCGGACGGTGTCGCTCGCCCGGCTCGACGGCGACAGCATCGTCTACCTCCTGAGGGTCGGCGCGCCGCGCCTGGTGGCCGTCTCGCTCCACGTCGGCAGCAGGCTGCCGGCGTCTCTCCCGGCCATCGGCCGGGTCGTCCTGGCCGGTCTCCCCGACGAGGAGCTGGCCGGCTTCCTCGCCTCCGACGCCTTCCAGGAGCAGTCGGAGCGCACCGGGTTGTCCGCCGATGATCTCGTCAAGGAGCTGGTCGACATCCGCGCTCGCGGCTGGTGCCACGTATCGGAGGTCCTCGAGGCCGGGCTCAGCGCTGTCGCGACACCGATCCGCAACCGGGCCGGCCGGGTGGTCGCCGGGCTCAACGTCTCGACCCGCACCGGAGGGCAGGCGCCCGTGCTCGATCTTCTTGACACGGTTCCGGACCTGATGCGTTCGGCGGCGCGTATCGGCGACGACCTCCACCAGACCCACCAAGCCTGAGGTGCGCGTCCTGGGCGGGGGAGGTGGCCGGTTCCTTGTGCCCGGCATTGGAAGATGGGGGCATGACCGGAAATAGTGGAAACGGCGGCAGCACAGGAATCCGCGTCGCGTCCGTGGACGACATCCCGGAGGGTGAGGGGATCGCGATCTCCTCCGACATCACCGGCACCGAGGACGACATTGCCATCCTGCGCGACGACGACGGCACCTGCTGGGCGCTCAACGACACCTGCACCCATGAGACCGCCTCCCTGGCCGAGGGCTGGGTGGAGGACGGCGACGTCGAGTGCCCGCTGCACTCCTCGCGGTTCAACCTCAAGACCGGCAAGGTCGACGGGCTCCCGGCCACCCGGGACACGGTTCCGCACCGGGTCGAGGTGCGTGACGGGGAGGTCTACCTGTTCCCGAACGAGCGTCCGTGACGGTCTCGTCGGTCCTCGTCGTCGGTGGTGGGATCGCCGGTGTGTCCACGGTCGCGGAGCTGCGGAAGAACGGGTACGTCGGCGACCTCGTCCTCCTCTCCGCCGACGGCCTCCCCTACGACCGCCCGCCGCTGTCCAAGGAGTATCTCGCCGGCGGCCGGACCCTTGAGTCGATCGCGCTCCAGCCTGCGGAGTGGTACGCCGACCAGCGGGTCTCGCTGGTCGGGGACGCAGTAGCGGTCGCACTGCGCCCGGACGCCGGTGAGGTCGAGCTCGCCGACGGGCGGGTGCTGACCGCCGACCGGATCGTCCTCGCCACGGGTGGTCGTGCGGTCTGGCCCGCGATCGCTCAAGTACGACGGGACGTTTCTGCTGCTCTACCGACCGGTAACCGACGAGAACGTCCCGTCGTGTCGCCGATCCACGTGCTCCGGGAGGTCGGGGACGCCGATCGGTTGCGTACGGTGCTCGTGCCCGGGGCCCGGCTGCTGATCGTGGGAGGTGGGCTGATCGGGGCCGAGGTGGCCTCGACCGCGCGTGGGCTGGGGGTCGAGGTCGTGCTGGTCGACCCGCTCGCGCCGCCGCTTGCGGCTGCGGTCGGGATCGAGGTGGCGACCTGGCTGCACGGTCTGCACGCCGACCACGGCGTGGAGGCCCTGACGACGACGGTCGAGACCCTGCTGGAGACCTCGACCGGCGTCGCGGCGCAGCTGAAGGGCGAGCCGGACTCGCGCGAGTTCGATGCCGTTCTCCTGGCTGTCGGTCTCGTCCCAGATACCAGGCTCGCCGAGGCCGCGGGCCTGGAGACTTCGCGCGGCACCCTCGTCGACTCCGCCCAGACGACCAGCCACCCGTCGGTGCTCGCGGTCGGCGACTGCGCCCGGCTCCGCGACCACCACCGTGCCGAGCACTGGGAAGCTGCGCAGTTGGATGGCGCCCGGGCTGCCGCGACGATCCTCGGGTCCGTGCCCCCACCCGCCACCGCTCCCTGGTGGTGGTCGGACCGCTACGGCCTCCATGTCGAGGGGGTCGGTGAGATGCGGTCGCCGGACGCCGAGCACACCACCGTCGTGCGCGGCGTGGTCGGCGAGCCGCCCTTCGCCGTCTTCACGCTCCGCGGCGAGCAAGTCGTCGGTGCGGTCTCGGTCGACGACCCGTCTGCTGCGAAGGCCGCGCGCCGGATGATCGACCGGGGTGTCGACGTACGAGCTTCCGACCTCGCCGACCCCGGGATCGACCTGCGAAAGCTGTTGCGCGGGGCCAGGTAGCTCTGGGCTGCAGAATCCCGCCATGGCGGGGAAGTGGGGCGCTCCGCCTCCTCGCGCACCCTCAGATTCCCGCCATGG
>NZ_JBHVGB010000005.1:0-81063 GCF_042801335.1 Nocardioides sp. NPDC057577
GGACCAGAAACAACGCCGAGTCGGCTCGTGCTGACCAGAAACAACGCCGAGCCGGCTCGTCCTAACGCGCCGACTCGACGACCACCCCGGTCAGGACCAGCCGACTCGACGACGAAACCGGTCAGGACGAGCCGAGTCGGCGGCGTACGCACCGCACCCCGGCCTCACGAGGAGACCGGGGTGCGGATCTGTGCCCAGCTGGCGTGGTTGCGCCTCAGGCCAGCTGGGTGACCTCGCGCCGGAACGGCACCTCGTCGTTGGAGGGCAGGACGGCGTCGAACTCCTCGGCGGCGCGGCGACCGGACCACACGGCGGCGGCGATCGTGGCGGGGGCCCAGGAGTCGCCGATGCCGCGTACGGAGGCGATCTCGCCGGCGTCACGGCGGGCCACCAGGTCGAGGTAGAGCTCCTCCTTCGGCAGACGGGCGGTGACCATGACGACCGCGTCGCAGTCGAGCTCGCGCTCGATGCCCGCGTAGGTGTCGCGTACGGTCACGCCGCCGGCCCCGACAGCCGTCAACGCGTGGTCGGTGACCCGGGTGATGCCGTTCTCGATCAGGCGACGCTGGATGCGGTTGACCTCGAAGGTGTTGTTGGTCCACGACGAGACTTGCGAGCCGGTGGTGACGATCGAGACGTCATAGCCCTTCTGCGCGAGCAGCTCGGCGAGGACACCGCCGAGGTAGTAGTGGTCGTCGTCGTAGACGACCACCTTCTTCCCCGAAGGCAGCCGGCCGGCGAAGAGGTCGTCCGGACCGAGCACCTGCATGCCCTCGGCGATCGGCATCGCGGTGGTGTGGAAGCGCGCAACACCGTCGGTGCGCCAGGTGGCGCCGGTCGCGGTGATGACGTGCTCGAAGCCGAACTCGACGATGTCCTCACCGCTCATCGGGCTCTCGCGGTAGATCTCGACGTTGGGGAGCTCGGCGAGGACGGCCTCGCGGTACTCCTTGACCCGGCCCCACGCGGAGAGACCCGGCAGTTTCGACTCTGCGGTGACCCGGCCACCGAGGTCGCGACCGGCCTCGGCCAGCACGACGTCGTAGCCCCGGACCCCGAGCGCCCGAGCGGCCTCCAGGCCGGAGGGACCGGCACCGACGACGAGGATGCGGGAGTCGCTCTCCTTGGCCCGGATCTTCTCCGGGTGCCAGCCGCGGCGCCACTCCTCCCCCATGCTCGGGTTCTGGGTGCAGCGGATCGGCGACATGGTGAGGTCGCCGGAGACGCAGATGTTGCAGCCGATGCACTCGCGGATCAGGTTGAGCCGGCCGTCGCGGATCTTGTTCGGCAGGAACGGGTCGGCGATCGAGGGGCGTGCGGCGCCGATCAGGTCGAGGATCCCGGCCTTGACCTGGCGCACCATCGCGTCCGGCGAGGTGAACCGGCCGACGCCGACGACGGGCTTGGAGGTCAGCTTCTTCAGCCCGGCGACGAACTCCTCCTGGCGACCCTCGGGCGCGAACCGGGAGGTGACCGAGTCACCCTCCCAGCTGCCCATCGCGAAGTCCCACAGGTCCGGCAGCTCACCGAGCTCGCGCAGCACGCCCTCGATGTCCTCGCGGGTGATGCCGCCGTCGATCTCCTCCTCGACCGTGATCCGGCAGGCCACCGCGGCCCGGCCGTCGACCTCCTCGATGGTGTCCTCGATCAGCTCGCGCAGCAGCCGCATCCGGTTCTCGAGCGAGCCACCGTACGCGTCGGTGCGGTTGTTGTAGCGCCGCGAGAGGAAGTGGTGCGGGGTGCCGTAGCCGTGGGCCCCGTAGACGTAGACGACGTCGTAGCCGGCCTCGAGGGAGCGGCGTACGGCATTGCGGTGCCAGCGCCGCAGGTCCTCGATGTCCTGCAGCGACATCGCCCGGGCCTGGACCGGTGCGATGGTGTCGGGCGCGACCGGGAGGTGCGCGGGCCCGAGCGGGGTCTCGCGGCTGAGCTGGTTCGGCGCGTTCATCCCGTTGTGGGCCAGCTCGATGCCGGCCAGGCCGCCGCCCTCGTGGATCGCGTCGGCGATCCGCTTCAGCGCGGGCAGGTCCTGGTCGTCCCAGATCCGCAGCTCGATGAACGGCGCGATGTCGGAGGTCGCGTGGATCTCGACCTGCTCGGTGCACACGACCGACCAGCCGCCCTCGGCCTTGATCTTGCGCATCGCCGCCTGGGCGCTGGGGTCGCGGTAGCCCATGCCGTTGCAGTGGGGCACCTGGTAGAAGCGGTTCTTCGTGGTGAACGGCCCGATCTGCACGGGCTCGAACAGGATGTCGTACGCGCTCATCGAGTGGTCTCCTCGGTAGGAACGGACGGGACGGGGGCACCGACCTGGGCGCGGACGCGGGCACCGCGGACGTACCCGACGGCGCACAGCAGCAGCAGGCAGCCGAGGGTGCCGAGCGTGAAGACCTCGAAGGTCAGCTGACTCACGCCCCAGATCTCCTTGAACGGGTACGCCTCGCCGAACAGCCGCTCGAGGGTGCCCGGGAACACCGCGACCCACGAGCCGAGCAGGACCCAGGCGAAGGCCAGCCAGCCGAGCACCGCGAAGCCGCGGTCGGAGACGGGGACCCGGAACGGGCGCGGACGGTCGGGGTAGCGGGTGCGCAGCCGGATCGCGGCCGGGATGACCAGGAGGTAGCTGAGCAGGAAGGTCGAGATCGAGATCGTCAGGACGACACCGAAGATCGAGGCGCCGTCGCCGGTGACCTGCATCGCGACGAGCAGGAACACCGTGGCCACGACCCCGGAGAGCATGTTGACCCGCACCGGCGTACCGAGGCCCTCGTGGAAGCGGCCGAAGAAGCCGCCGAAGAAGGAGCCGTCGGCCGCGGTCATCGCCTGCATGCGGTCGGAGATGATCATCCACGCCGCGCCCTGGCTCATCAGGATGTAGACGAAGACGACGGCGGTGAGCGTGAGCAGCGGCTCCGCTGCGGCGCCGTAGACGGAGTAGACCGTGCCGACGGCGTCGAGAAGGCCGCCGATGCCGGTGATGTCGTCGCTGGGGACGACGAGCAGGATCGCGAAGATCGGCACCAGGTAGCAGACCGCGGCGGTCGCGCAGGAGCGGAAGATCGAGACCGGTACGTCGCGGGCCGGGTTCTCCATCTCACCGGCGGCGCTGTTGGAGGACTCGAAGCCGAGGTAGGCGAAGAGCAGGATCGGCACCGAGCCGAACAGGCCGAGCAGGGTCGGGCTGAAGTCGCCTCCGCTGAGGTCGACGACGCCGTTCTTCGCGGCGTAGATGACCGTGGTCAGCACGAAGAACGCGAGCAGGGCGACCTTGAGGATCGCGCCGCTGGTCGGCAGCCACTTGCCCTTGGCGAGGCTGGCGATCGCCGCGACCACGGTGATCCAGATGAACACGATCTTGAACAGGTAGTCGCCGAGCGAGCCGTGCTCGAGCGGGGTGATGTAGGTGCTCACCGTCTCGGCGGCGAGGAAGGCCATCGAGCCACCGACCCACACCGGCTGGGTGATCCAGGTCAGGATCGCGGCCACCGCGGCCGCCGGGCGCCCGAAGGCGTCCCGGACCCAGGTGTAGGCCCCGCCCTCCTCGCTGAACGCGGCACCGGTCTCGGCGAAGATCAGGCCGTACGGCACGAGGAAGAAGACCGCGAGCACGAGCGCCCACGTGAACGCCTCGGCGCCGTAGAGCGAGACCTGCCCGAGGGTCTCGAGGCCGACGACGGCGGCGATGAGCAGGAAGACGATGTCGAAGCGTCGCAGCGACTTGCGGAGATGTGACTGTTGCTCGGCCGCGAGCGCGGTCGGCTGGTTGGTCTGCGTCATGGTTGATGTCCCTGTTGGTGCGGGCAGGTCAGTGGTTGATCCAGACGGTCTTGAGACCGACGTACTTGTCGAGGGCGTGCAGCGAGAGGTCGCGCCCGAAGCCGGAGCCCTTGAACCCGCCGAACGGGGTCCAGGCGCTGAAGGCGTCGACGCCGTTCACGGTCACGGTGCCGGCGTGGATCCGCTCGGCGAGCCGGTGCGCACGGCCGAGGTTGCTGGTCGCGACCGAGGCGGCCAGGCCGTACGCGGTGTCGTTGGCGAGCGCGACGGCCTCGTCCTCGGTGTCGAAGGCGGTGACCGCCAGGACCGGACCGAAGACCTCCTCGCGGGCGAGGGTGGAGGCCGGGTCGACGCCGTCGAAGACGGTGGGCTGGACGTAGCAGTCGCTGCCGTCGCGGGTGACCCGCTCGCCGCCGGTGACCAGACGCGCTCCGGAGTCGCGGGCGCCGTCGACGAACTCCATGATCCGGTCGGTCTGCTCGGGCGAGACGATCGCGCCCATCCCGGCGGCCGGGTCGAGCGGGTCGCCGGGGGCGTACGCCTCGGCCTCCTTCGCGACGAGGTCGACGAACTCCTCGTGGACCTCGCGCTGGACCAGGACGCGGGAGTGCGCCGAGCAGACCGCGCCCTGGTTGAACCAGATGCCGAAGGCGGTCTGCTTGGCGGTGGCGGCGAGGTCCTCGGCATCCGCGAAGACGACGTGGGGGCTCTTGCCGCCGCACTCGAGCCAGACCTGCTTGAGGTTGGACTGGCCGGCGTACTCCAGGAAGTAGGCGCCGACCTCGGTCGAGCCGGTGAAGGCGAGCACGTCGACGTCGGGGTGCAGGCCGAGGGCGCGGCCGGTGGTCTCCCCCAGGCCGGGGACGACGTTGAGGACGCCGTCGGGGATCCCGGCCTCGGCGGCGAGCTCGGCGATCCGCAGCGCCGAGGACGGCGACTGCTCGGCGGGCTTCAGCACGACGCTGTTGCCGGCGGCCATCGCGGGCGCGACCTTCCAGGCGAGCATGTCGACCGGGTAGTTCCACGGCACGACCGCGCCGACGACACCGAGCGGGACCCGGCGGATCAGGGCGGTGGTGCCCGGCGGGGTCGGCGCCACCTCGTCGTTGATCTTGTCGATCGCCTCGGCGTAGTAGCGGAACAGGTTCACCGAGAACGGCAGGTCCAGGTCGTAGGCGTCCACGACCCGCTTGCCCATGTCGAGTGCGTCCAGGACGGCCAGCTCGGCCGCGTGGTCGGCGAGGAGGTCGGCGAAGCGGAGCATCCGCTCGCGACGGAATCCGACCCCCGCCCGCGACCACCCGCCGTCGTCGTACGCAGACCGAGCCACCCGCACGGCGGCGTCGACACCCGCGGCGCCGGCGTCGGCGACCTCGGCGAGCAGGGCGCCGGTGGCGGGGTTGCGGTTCTCGAAGGAGCCCTCCGCGGTGTCGACGGAACGGCCCCCGACGAATGGTTGTGTCCGTGGGCGGACCTCGGCGGCTAGGTCGAGCCAGTCCTGGTGGGTTCGCACGTGCAAGTCCTTTCTTTGCGCTTCACCGCAAATATGAGCCTCGCCACACCGGGTGTCAATCTTCTGCCCACAGATTTCACATAGGCGTTACGGTTGAGCATGGCTCGACGCAAGGACCAGGCCGCCCGACGCGAACACCTGACCGCGGCAACGCTGACCGTGATCGGCACTCACGGCCTGGCCGGCGCCACGATGAAGAACATCGCCGCCGAGGCCGGCATCTCACCGCGCCTGATCGCCTACTACTACCCCGAGCTCGACGGCCTCATCGAGGCCGCCCACCAGGCCGCGACCGACCGCTACTACTGGTCGAGGCAGCGGGCGATCGAGGGTGACCTCTCCCCCGCCGAGAAGCTCGGCCGGTTGATGTACTCGGGTCTTCCCCGAGGTGAGGACCTCCTGCTGAGCCAGGTCCTCGACGAGATCTCGGTCAACGCGAGCCGCAGCCCGATGCACGCCACCCTGATGACGCTGCTCTTCGACCGCGAGGTCTCGCTCTACGTCGCCGTGCTCGAGGTCGGACACGCGACCGGCGTCTTCACGCTCACCGACTCGGCCGAGGCGATCGCCCGCAACTTCGTCGCCCTCGAGGACGCCTTCGGCCTCCACCTGCTCGCCCACAACTCGTCGCTGACCCTGGAGCGGGCCGAGCAGCAGCTGACCAGCTACGCCCACTCCGCGCTCGGGGTCCGGGTCGCCCCGATCGACCCTGAATTGCCCAAGAAGGCAAAGAATCCGCCGGCCGCGAGATAGCTGTCAGGCAGCCGCGACCTGGGCCGGTCGAGCCGTCCGCGACAGGGCCTCGACGCCCCAGCAGGCCAGGCAGCCGATGAGCGGAATGGCCACGGTGGACACCATCATGAAGAGGTCGGAGACCACCGGCTGACCACCCAGCGTCTCCCAGGCCCGGTCCGCCCACCTGATCCACACCAACATCAGCACCCCGGGCACGACCAGCCCGACCAGCCACAGGTAGCCCCGGCGCCGCGCGATCCCCCACGCGGCCGTCAGGCACAGCACCGTGACCACCATCTGCAGCCGGATCATCCACAGCCACCACTCACCAGACGGCAGGTCGAACGGCCCGCGCGCCATCAGGAAGCTCATCACGAGCCAGAAGGAATCGAAGAGCCAGGGCACGAGCAGAAGGAGCGGGGCCGTGATCCGGCGAACGAACGTTCGTCCGCGCCAGACCAGCACCGCCGCGTACGTCAGGTAGACCAGCGTGAACAGCACACCCTGGACCGCGTACGTCTCCGGATAGCCGAGCTCCCACCGAAGCCGGTTCAGGAGCAGCAGCCGCGCGGCCTCCACCACCACGACGACCACCGCCGCCACCACCGAGAGTCCGACCCGATCCGTCCGCTCCGCAGTCACTGTCATGCCCAGCAGTATTGCCGCCCGTCAGCGGTCGTGCCGGGAGGACGGCACCGTGTCATCCGGGTCTCCGATGTCGACGGGGCGGCCCGCGACGTACCCGGCGCAGACCTGGACGACCGCGAGGCCGAGCAGGAGCGCGATCGGGACGGACCAGGAGCCGGTGGACTCGCGCAGCAGGCCGACGAGGAAGGGGCCGCCGGCGGCGAGCAGGTAGCCGATGCTCTGGGCCATCGAGGACAGCGCGGTGGTGCCGGCGGTGGTCGCGGTGCGGATGCTGAACAGGGTCAGCACCACCGGGAAGACCGCGCCGCCGATGCCGATCAGCACCGCCCAGAGCCAGGCGCCGGCGACGGGAGCGAGCCAGAGGCCGGCGAACCCGATCGCCAGCAGCGCGGTCAGGACCGCGACCAGGTGGCCCTGCTGGGGCGACCGGATCGCGAGCGTCGGCGCCAGGAAGAACACGGGTACGCCGACCAGGATGCTCACCGCGAGCAGCAGCCCTGCCGTCGCGTGGCTGAAGCCGGCGTCGGCGTAGATGCTGGGCAGCCAGCTCATCACGACGTACGCGAACAGCGACTGGGTGCCGAAGACGACGGTCACGGCCCACGCGACCGGCTCCCGCCACAGCGACACCCGCGGCCCGCCACCGCGGCGCAGGTCACGCTCCCTCAGGTGCGGCACCCAGGCCAGCAGGGCCAGGACGGCGAGCAGCGCCCAGACGCCGAGACCGACCCGCCAGCTCCCAGCGGCGTGGGCGATCGGCACCGTGACCCCGGCCGCGATCGCCGCACCCAGGGACATCACTGCACTGTAGGCGCCGGTGACCGCGCCGACCCGGTTCGGGAAGCCCTCCTTGACCACCGCAGGAAGCAGCACGTTGGCCAGCGCGATGCCGGCACAGGCGACGAACGTGCCGACGAGGAGCAGCCACGGGTCACCGACCACCCGGACCAGCAGGCCGGCCACGAGCAGGCCGAGCGCGACGCCGATGCCACGGTGCACGCCGAGCCGGCGCGCGAGCGTCATCCCGGTCGCGCCGACGACCGCGAAGCACAGCACCGGCAGCGACGTCAGGAAGGATCTGGTTCCGGCCGAGAGCCCGTCGAGGCTGTCGAGCAGGGCGCCGAGGGACGTGATGCCCCCGCGCAGGTTCGCGGCCACCAGCAGGACCGCGATCAGCAGCCATGCCGTCGACCGAACGGCGGTGTTCGACGGCGGTGACTCGGGGCGGGACTGGAGACGCGACTTCACGCCCACTAGGATGCCAGACATCGGATGATTGGATGAAAGGACGGCATCGTGCCGCTCTCGACCACCACGCCTCGCTCCCTGGTCGACCAGGCGATCGACGGCATGCGCGCGCTCCTCACCGACGGCGAGTGGGCCGTCGGCACCCGCATCCCGCCCGAGCCGGAGCTCGCCGCCGCGCTCGGCGTCAGCCGCAACACGGTCCGCGAGGCCGTGCGAGCCCTGGCCCACACCGGGGTGCTGGAGGTGCGGCGCGGGGACGGGACGTACGTCGCCGCCTCCAACGAGGTCGCCGCGATGATGAGGCGCCAGGTCGGCCGGGTCGACCTGACACACGTCCTCGAGGTCCGCCATGCGATCGAGACCCGCGCCGCGGCACTTGCTGCCGAGCGCCGCTCCGAGGACGACCTGCGATCCCTGACCGCCATCATGGAACGCCGCGCAGCCTCCGTCGCGGCCGGGGACGCCGACGGTTTCGCGGAGGCAGACGCGGAGTTCCACCTCGGCGTGGTCACCGCGACCCACAACCCGCTCCTCATCGAGCTCTACGCCGGCTTCGAGGACACCCTGCGCGCGACCATCCACCTCGACGACGAGACCACCGAGATCGCCGACGAGCACGTCGCCGTCTTCGACGCGATCCGCGCCCAGGATGCCGACGCCGCCGCGGCCGCGGTCACCGGTCTGCTCCACACGCTCGCCCGCTGACGCCTGACCACTCGACACAGCTAGAACATGTTCCAATTCTTCGAAAGGTCCACTACCTTCGAGCGGTGAGCAAGTCAGAGTCTCTCGTCCGCGTCGCCGCGGCGTACGTCATCGCCCTCGCTGTGGCTACGGCTTGGCTGATCTGGGGACCCGACACGCCTCACCTGTGGCTCGACACCCTGATCGCAGACGTCCTCGCGACGCTCGTCATCTTCGGTGCAAGCCGGTTGCACAAGAACTCCAGCTTCTACGACGCGTACTGGAGCGTCGTTCCTCCACTTCTCCTTCTCTACTGGTGGGCCTCGGCCGGCGAGGACGCCCCCGACGTCCGCGTCATCCTCGTAGCTCTGGTGGTCCTCTGTTGGTCGATCCGGCTGACCGGCAACTGGGCGTACGCGTTCCCCGGGCTCCATCACGAGGACTGGCGCTACCCGCTGTTTCGCGAACGGGCCGGCAGATTCGCGGTGATCGTGGACCTCGTCGCGATCCACCTCATCCCGACCCTCCAGGTCTTCTTGGGATCCTTGCCGATCTACGTCGCGGTCACCCACACGGGTCAGGACGTCGGCTGGCTCGACATCGCCGCCTGCGCGCTGGGCCTGGGTGCCGTGGCTCTGGAGTTCGGCGCAGACCTTCAGATGCACCGGTTCACCCGCGACAGCCAACCGGGCCAGGTGATGGACCGCGGACTCTGGGGCTGGTCGCGGCACCCGAACTACTTCGGAGAGATCAGCTTCTGGTTCTCCCTCGCTCTGTTCGGCCTGGCCGCCTCGCCTGACAGCTGGTGGTGGCTGTTCGCCGGCACCGTCGCGATGACGGCGATGTTCCTGGGTGCGAGCATCCCGATGATGGAGAAGCGCAGTCTCGCGCGGCGGCCGGCCTACCAAGACGTCATCGACCGGGTGCCCCGCCTCGTGCCGAGACCACCCAAGGCGGCGGGGTGAGGCGCAAGCGGGTCGTCATCGCGGGGCTCGGCGACACGGGTGTCCTGACAGCTGTACGCCTCTCGAAGCACGCCGACGTCGTCGGGATCTCCACCAAGCCAGGGCTGGTCAGCGGCCAAGAGCTCGGCGCCCGAGTCAGCAGGCCGGCCGAGTGGGAGCGCGACTACCGGATCTCGTTCGACCGGTTCCGCGGACTCGATCGGGCCGATGCCATTCACGGCACTCTCGTCGGTCTCGACCTTGCGCACCGGGCCGTCCATGTCGAGCGGCCGGACGGCACGACTCGCCCTGAGCCGTACGACCTGCTGGTCATCTCCACGGGGGTCAGCAACGGATTTTGGAGAAGGCCGGGCTTCCAGACGGACGACCAGATCGATGCCGACCTTCAGCATGTCCACCAGCAGCTGCGGAGAGCGGCCTCGGTGATCGTCATCGGCGGTGGCGCAGCGGCGGTCAGCAGTGCGGCCAACATCAGCGGCACGTGGCCCGACAAGCAGGTCGACCTCTACTACCCGGGCGAGCGCGCCCTCCCCCAGCACCATCGAAGGACGTGGCAGAGCCTGGAGAGACGTCTTGTCGAGAGAGGAGTCGGGCTGCACCCGAGCCATCGCGCCGAGCTTCCGCGCGGCTTCGTCGGGGACGAGATCACCAGCGACGCGGTCACGTGGAGCACCGGCCAACCACCGGCGAAGGCCGACGCCGTCCTCTGGGCCATCGGACGCGTGCACCCCAACACCGGCTGGCTTCCCGCGGAGATCCTCGACGACCGCGGGTTCGTCGTCGTGGATCCGAATCTCCAGGTCAAGGGGCAGAACGGCGTCTTCGCGGTGGGCGATGTAGCGGCCACCGACGAGCTGAGATCCTCCGCAAGGAACCGCGCCGACCGGCTCCTCGCTCGCAACATCAAGGCAGTTCTCCGGGGGAGGCCGCTCGACAGCTACCAACCACCGCGTCGCCGCTGGGGCTCGGTGATCGGCGTTCAGCGAGACGGGCTCCAGGTCTTCGCGCCCGACGGACGACCCTTCCGCTTCCCCGCGTGGACGATCACCGCCGTCCTGCAGCCTTGGATCGTGAGGTGGGGCATCTACAAGGGAGTACGCCGCGGCCGTGGCTGACTAGTCGCCGCGTCTGTGTCCATCGCGTCGCCCGGCTGATAACCTGCTGTTGACCTCGTGATTCCGCCGTGACCACGAGTAAAGCCCCTGACCCCGGCAGTCGATCCGTCATGTCTCGGCTCTTAGGGGACAGTGATGTCAGCAACAACCGCGGCCAGCGATTCCGGCCGAGACCTTCTGCAGGAGCGCGAGCGCATCGCCGAAGAGCTTCGGGATGTCGCGATGGCGCATCTACTCACTCTCGGCTTCAAGCTCGTCTCGATCAGCAGCTCGGTCCAAGGCCCCTCGGGGGACCGGCTGAGAGACGCCGTCGGCGACATCGACGACATCATCCGGGGCCTTCGCAGACTGGCGTTCGGACTCGACCGGCGCGACGACCAGGACGCCACCCACGACGCGAACGGACTCATCCTGCAGACACTGCTCGACGCGAGCGCCGAACTGTCGGCCCCCGGCGCGAGCATCTCGGTGCACGGCGACCTCGACCGGCTTCCACCGACGGTCGCCCAGGGCCTGGGTGAGCTGCTCGGGGGTGTGGTCGTCTCAGCGGCCGCGGGTTCGGGCCGCGGCCGGCCCGACATCACGATCGCGATCGGCGACCACGCCATCGACGTCATGATCTCCGATCGCGGCGCCTGGCAGCGCCGTGACGGTGCCGGTCTCGATCTCGTCGGGATGCTCGACCGCGCCCAGCACCTGGGTGGACGCTGCACCTTCACGCTCGACCCGGACGGCGCGTCCGTCGCGCACTGGGATATCCCGTTCACCCCGGTGGACACCACCTCGATGCCTGCTCAGCGTGACGAGCCCCACCCCGCCCGGTGACCACAGATCGGGTGGCGCGACGCGTCCCGACGGGGCATGATCGGGGTGAAGGGAGGGACGCGAGCGTGAGCAACCCGGAGATGCCCTGGCCGGACCTGAGCGATCTTGTCACCGTGCTCGCCGCAGGCGAGTCACCGTCCAGCGACCTGGACGTGATCACGGCAGCGACGTGCCGTCTCCTCTCCGTCGACGCGGCGGTGCTCAGCAACGCCCACGACGCCGTGCTCGCACAGGCCACACCCCGGCTCAGCTCGCTGGGAGACGTCCCTGTCCCACCGCTGCTCGGAGACCGGCTCATGGCGATGGCCGACACCCGCACGGCCACCGTCGCCGTGGTGCGGGACCTGCGCCACGTTTCCGTCGCCGACGCCGCGGTGACGGCCGAGCTCGAGGTCGCGGACCGTCTCGGCATCCGCGCGATGGCGCACGTCCTCCTCCCCCTCGTCCAGGAGGACGGCGAGGGCAGCCTCACCCTCTACTCCCGAAAGCCGCGCCGCTGGTCCGGCGAGGACCTCGGTCTCGCCGGCTTCATCGGCACGCTGACCTCGGCGTTCCTGACCTCGGCGACTCGGTTGGACAACGAGAGGAACACCGTCGGCCAGCTTCAGCACGCACTCGACTCCAGGGTCATGATCGAGCAGGCCAAGGGGGTCCTGGTCGCCAGCGAGTCGATCGGCGCCGACGAGGCCTTCGGCAGGCTCCGCGACCAAGCGCGCCGCCGGGGCGTCACGGTGAGAAGCATCGCCGAAGCGGTCGTGAACAACGGATACCGGCCGGGTCCGCAGCGGTCGTCGGTGCCACCTCGGCCACGCTCCCCACGTGCGTCTGGATAGATCGTCCCGGACACCATGCCGAAGGCCCGCTCGCACACGGTGACAGCGCTATGCTCGATGACGTGTCTGCGGCAGCCCCGGCGCGATCCACGGCGTTCGATGTCATCGCCATCGGGTCGTCTGCGGGCGGGGTCACCGCCTTGGGTCTCCTGCTCTCGGGCTTCGCCGGGGACCTACCCGTCCCGCTCCTCGTCGTCCAGCACCTCGACCCGCGCCACGAGACCGTCATCGCCGAGGTTCTGCAACGCCGGACCCGACTGCGGGTCAAGCTCGCCGAGGACGGCGAGCGCGCAGCACCGGGGATCGTGTACGTCGCGCCGCCCGACCGCCACCTCCTGGTCCGCGAAGGCGGCGTGCTGACCCTGACCGAGAGCGAGCTGGTCCACTTCGTGCGTCCCTCGGCCGACCTCTTGTTCGAGTCGGTCGCCGCGACGTTCGGCGACCGCGCGATCGCGTGCGTGCTGACGGGCACCGGGGTCGACGGCTCGATGGGGGTGACCGCGGTCAGTGACCGTAGCGGTACGGTGATCGTCGAGGACCCGGGGACCGCTGAGTTCCCCGGGATGCCCGAGGCCGCAACGGCCACCGGAGCGGCGGACTTCGTCCTCCCCCTCGACGAGATCGCCAGCGTCCTCGACGGGCTGGTCAGACAGCGGAGAGCATGATGACAGACGACCAGGCACCCCAGGATCAGGCACCCCAGGACCAGGGCGTACGCGCCGAGTCACCGATCGATGAGCAGCTCGAGGAGCTGCTGGTGTTCATCCGTGACGCGCGCGGGTTCGACTTCACCGGCTACAAGAGGTCATCGCTTGCCCGCCGGATCAAGAAGCGGATGACCGACATCGACGTCGAGAGCTGGACCGACTACCGCGACCGGCTCGAGATCGACGCCGACGAGTTCAGCTACCTCTTCAACACCATTCTCATCAACGTCACCAGCTTCTTCCGCGATGCCGAGGCCTGGGCGTACCTCCAGGAGGAGATCATCCCGAAGATCCTCGCCGCCGCCGAGGGCGAGGAGGAGATCCGGGTCTGGAGCGCCGGCTGCTCCAGCGGCGAGGAACCCTACTCGCTCGCGATCGCCTTCGCCGAGGCCATGGGCCTTCAGGAGTGTCTGGACCGGGTGAAGATCTATGCCACCGACGTCGACGAGGAGGAGCTGCAGCAGGCGCGGGCGGGTGTCTACGGCGCGCGAGCGCTGAAGAACCTGCCCGAAGGACTGCGAGAGCGCTACTTCGAGCACAACGGCACCACCTACAGCTTCCGTCCGGACCTTCGTCGCCGGGTGATCTTCGGGCGACACGACATCACCCGGGATGCGCCCATCTCCCGGCTCAGCCTGCTGGTGTGCCGCAACACGCTGATGTACTTCAACGTCGAGGCCCAGCGCGAGATCATCGACCGGTTCAACTTCGCTCTGGGCGAGGGCGGCTTCCTCTTCCTCGGCAAGGCCGAGATGCTCACCTCGAGCGACCGGTTCAGCGCCGTGAACATGCGTCAGCGGATCTTTCGGCGCACCAGCAAGCACGGCCTGGGACGAGCACCGGGCGTACGGCCTCGAGCCGAGTCCGCTCACCCAGAGATCACCACCGGTGGCACCGGCCGAAAGCGACAGCTGCGGGACAGCCTGCTCGACGTCGCACCGTACGCCGTCCTCGGCATCGACTACGACGGCGTGCTGGTCTCCGCGAGCAGCACCGCGCGGACCCAGTTCGGGATCGGCGTGCACGACATCGGCCGGCCGTTCCGCGATCTCGAGATCTCCTACCGACCGGTGGAGGTGCGCTCGGTCATCGAGAAGGCGACCAACGAGCGTCGGGTCATCCGGCTCGCCGGAGTGGAGCGCCGCACCGGAGACACCACCGAGTCCCAGTACTACGACGTCGTCGTGCAGCCGCTGGCCACCGCGGGCGGCGAGATGCTCGGCGCCTCGATCTCGTTCATCGACTGTTCCGCCCAGGTGCTGCTCGAGCACGAGGTCAAGCGCGTGCGCGAGGACCTCGAGACGGCCTACGAGGAGCTGCAGTCCACCAACGAGGAGCTCGAGACCACCAATGAGGAGCTCCAGTCCGGGATGGAGGAGCTGGAGACCACCAACGAGGAGCTCCAGTCCACCAATGAAGAGCTCGAGACCACGAACGAAGAGCTCCAGTCGGGCAACGAGGAGCTCGAGACCATGAACGAGGAGCTCCGCATCCGCTCGAGCGAGCTCGACGAGACGCGCACCTTCTTGCAGAGCGTGCTCTCCAGCGTCGGGCTCGCGGTGGTCGTGCTCGACGACCGGTTCACCGTGCGCAGCTGGAACACCGCCGCCGAGGACATGTGGGGGCTGCGCGCCGACGAGGTGCGGGACGAGGCGTTCTTCCGGCTGGACTTCGGGCTGCCTGTCGCCGAGATCCACGGCGTCGTCGAGCAGGCCCGCGCGGACGACGTCCGCACCGGCCCGATCGAGGTGGCGGCGATCGACCGCAAGGGCCGCGCACTGGCCTGCCAGATCACCTGCTCACCGCTCGTGGGCGAGACCGGCGGCGTCGTCATCATCATGGAGCCGATCGACCGGCCCTGATCCACCGCCACAGGCGTAGGCTGGCCAGGTGGCCCGCTCCGGTCGATGGGATCTCAACCTGCTGCTGACGCGTGCGGCTGCCGAGGACGTCCGCGCCGACTCGGCGGCTGCACGCGCCGCCGAGGCCGAGCTGCGCGCGATGAGGTGCGCACCGGAGATGCGCAAGATCCACGCCGCGGCCGCCGGCGTCCACCGTCGCAACGAGGAGCTCCACCGCGCCACCGCCCGGCTCCACCGGTCGCTTGCCCGCCAGGTCACGACCCAGGCCGTCGGCGCCTCTGTCGTCACGGCCATCGCGGAGGCGACGGAGGCACCCGATGTCTCGCTGCTGCTCCTCACCAGCGACGGGGCGGCGGCCGGGTCTCAGGCCACCGACGGTCTCGGCGAGACGGCGCAGGATCTGGAGCTCGTGCACGGGGAGGGACCGTCGCGCTCGGCCTGGAGCTCGCAGCAGCCGATCCTGAACGAGGGCGACGAGATCGCACACCACTGGCCCCACCTCGGACCGCCGCTGCGCGGTCTCGGGATCAGCAGGGTCCTCGCCGTCCCCGTCCGCGTACCTCACGGGGTGCTCGGCGCGCTCACGCTCTACAACCCTCCGGCCCGGATGCTCGGCCGCAACGCGCTGCAAGGCGCCGCCGACGCCTTCGCCCTCCTCCTGGCCCGCACGGTCGATGTCGGCCAGACCCCGGACGCCATCGACCTGGCCGACATCGACGGGGTGAGCATGCTCCACCGAGCGGCCGGCGTCGTCGCCGTCGACTCCGACTGCACCATCGACGACGCCCTGGCACTGATCCGCGCGCGTTCCTTCGTCGAGGACTGCGCCACCGGCGCCATCGCCGAGCGCGTCCTGAGCGGCGAACTGCGGCTCTGACCCGATAGCCCAGGAACGAGTGCTTGGGGCGGCGCTAGCGGTCCGGGAGATCGAGGCGGATGAACTTCGGGCGGTACAGGAGCGGGTTGCGCAGCACGGCCCCGAGGTCGGTGCTGTTGCGACTGTAGGAGACGATCACCGAGCCGGGTTGCTCGAGGATGTCGGGGTGGGCCAGCGGCATGTAGCGCAGCTCCCCCGCTGCCACTCCCGACGGAAGTGTGCCGACCGGTGGCTGCGCCCGGAACGGACCGGTCGGTGACGACGAGGTCCAGAAGACCAGGTCGTCGCCCAGGAACTCGCCGCTCTTGCTGAAGGCGTACCAGCGCCCGTCGCGCTCGAAGACGCTCAGCGTCTGGGAGACGCCGTCGGTCGCGGGGATCAGCTCGCTCGAGGATCCCGCCCGTCTGCTCCACCTCGTGCCGTCCCAGTAGGTCCAGCGGTCGGGGTCCGCGACCTGGTCCGGGGCCACCCGGGCGACATGGAGGGCGAAGCCGGTGCCGAGCGGCGGGTCGGGCTCGCGGGCGGTGCCGTAGAGGTAGAGCCACTCCCCCGAGACCGCCGCCGCGGCGCCCCACATCGGGCGGCGGGTGTCGGCGTCGTCGGCGCCGATATCGGTCACCGCGATCAGCTGCGGGACTCCCCCGTCCGGGACCACGAACTGGGCGATCGCGGGTCCGAGGGCCTCGAAGCCGAAGGCGTCCTCGGAGTCGGTCGTCCGGACCCGCTGCGCCGCCACGACGACGAGCGCGTAGCCCGGCTTGTCCAGTGAGGTCACCGACATCGGCCAGTAGCCCACGCCGTCGTCGCGGTCGGGGATGATGGCGCCGCCGGACTCCGGGAGGACGACGCGCAGGCAGTCGGGCTCCACGAGCAGCATCGAGTTGCGTACGAAGCCGGCACCGGGGAGGTCCTTGTCCCGCAGGGTGTCGCCGAACATCCAGATGCTCCGGCCGTCGCCGAGGGCGGCGCTCACCCCCACGTCGCCGCCCTGGAGGGCGGGCTCCGCGCGCAGCCTGGTGATCCGGTTGAGGTCGTCGACGTCCTCGACCGGGCCCGAGGGGACGCACTGGGTCGTCGAGGCGAGGCTCGGCAGCGGGCGCGGCACGGTCTGGCCGTGCAGCGCGGAGGTCACCGCGGTCACCAGCACCGTCAGACAGGTGGCCGAGACCAGGACCGCCCCGAGGCTTCCCCGCCACCTGCCCACCGACAGGTGAGCGCCCTCGGGCACGACGACCCCTCGCACCAGCCACCTGGTCGCCACCAGGACGACCAGGCCGAGCAGCGCTGACCCCACGATGGTCACCAACGGTTGGGCGATGCCGGGGTGAGCGTCTCCTACCGCCGCCCACGACAGGGACTCCGCGGCGCCCGCGATCGTCCAGCCGGAGCCGGTCGACCACGGGTCCGTGAGCAGCAGCCGGTCTCCGGCAAGGAGGAGGGGGACGGGCCCGGCGACGATCACCATGGCCGCGAGCAGCAGGCCCGGTAGCCCACCGATGACCTCGCAGGCGAAGGTCAGCGCCCCTGCGGCGATCACCGTGGCCGCGAGGACCGACCCGAGGAGCATCCGCTCCCCCGCCGGCAACGGCGCGGCGAGCAGCCAGCCTGAGAGGCCCGCTCCCACCGCCAGCGCGGCGAGGGCGGTCAGTCGCGCCAGCAGTCGAGGAAGCGTACGTGCCAGCGGCCCCCACACGAGCGAGACGACGCACACCAGCAGGAAGCCGGCCAGGGCGGTCGCGAAGGTGAGCGGCGAGAACGACCGCGCCTCGTGCCGGTCGGTGGAGGAGACGAACGCGACGGTCCTCCCACGCGTCTTCTCGATCCGCGAAACCTCGGCCCGGACCGCACGAGCGAGCGCCGGCCGATGAGCGGCGGCCAGCCGCAGCTGATCCTGCGTGCCCGACAGGTCGAGCTCGAGCACCGCGACGACATCACCGCCGGCCAGCAGCTCCGCCGCCTCGGCCGGGTCGTCGACGGCACCGGCCGAGAACGGCCGCCCCGGCACTGCGTTGACCTGCTTCACGAGCGGCGACGTGACGACGTCGGGACCGACCAGCACCACCGGAGCCTCGTGCAGCTCGCCGGAGTCGGCGCGGAGCCCGGTGACGATCCACCCGAGGGCGATCAGCACGAGGACAGCGCAGAGCACGACCTCACGACTCCCCGGCCGCACCGCTCACCGTCCTCCCCTGTCACCGCACGACGCGGTGCCTGAGGGTCATGTAAGCAGTGCGACCGGGGTGTCCGCCACCGACCTAGTTCGGAGTGGCGCGCCAACGCTGAGATGTGGCCGCGGTGTCGGCCTGTTGCACGACCAGCCCGTCGGCGCCTGCGGCCAGGCTGAGGCCACTGTGCTTGGCCGCGATCTTCAGCGCCGCGCCGTCGGCCGCGATCACCCAGCGTTGGTTGGGCGTGCCGGTGCAGGTGTACTCCACGACCGGGTCGCCGCTGGTCGTCGAGCCGTAGGCGACATCGGCGCACAGACCGGTGCCGGCGTTCTTCAGCTGGTAGCTGCCGTCGTCCTCGTTCCGGGTGACCACCCACTTCTGCGAGGCCGCCGCCCCGACCGCCGAGGTGGTCAGCTGCCCATCGGTTGACTCACCGGCCGCGTCGAGCGCGAGCCCGGAGGCGACGTTGCCGAGCGAGTACTGGCCGTCCGCCAGAACCGGCGGAACGATCTCCTCGTCACCGATCGTCATCGCGAACACGTGGACGGCGGCGTTGGCGGGCAAGGTCACCGCGGCGATCTCCTTGGCCGGGTCGGTGCGCAGGGTCTTGGTGAACAGGCGATAGGAGACCGTCGGGTACGCCGGTCCGTTCGGCGTGTTCTTCCCGAGCGTGGTGACGGCCACCTTTGCGCCGTAGCTGTCCGTCGCGGCACAGCACCAGTTGGGGAACCCGAGCGTCCCTGTGGCGGAGGTGCCGTCGGAGTAGTGGACGGTCGCCTTCGCTGAGGCCGAGAGGCTGGTGCCGGTCCCCAGGAAGGCCAGCGCGTTGCCCTGGCCGCTGATCCGGATGGTCTCGCCTCCGGAGGCCACGTTGTCCTCGGTGCCGGGGACGGAGTCGGGCCAGGTGAAGTCGAAGCCGTTCGCGCTCACGGTCGCCCCGGGCGTGACGCCCTTCTCGGCGAGCCTGTCGGCGAGGAAGCTGCTGCCACCTCCGTCGATGTCGCCCGGTTCGGGCTCCTCGGCCTTGGTGACGCCCACGTTGTTGAACGCCGAGGCCAGGTCCGGATGAGCGACTGTGGTCGTGGCCGAGTCGGTCACGGCGTACGACCGGTCGTGGGCCACGTAGGTCGCGGTCGTGTCGATCTTCACCCTGCCGGGTGAGGCGTCCGCCGGTGGCGTGACGGCGAACGTCGCGGTGCGGGAAGCACCCGGCGCGAGGCCACCGGAGACCGCACCTCTCGGGCGTACCTCCCAGCCCTCGGGGGCGTTGGCCGTGATCGACTCGAGCCGCACCCGGGAGCCCGTGTCGTTGGTGAAGGTGGCGCTGACCTCCGCTGCCTCACCGGCGACCGCGATCGCGGAGGTGGTGGCGTCGAGGCTCACGTCACGGTCGCCGGGGTGGGCACCGCCGACCGCCGCGGACCCGTTCAGCGCGACCACGGCACCGGCGGAGGTGGACAGCTTCCCGGTCTTCACGTGCGTGATGCCCGTCGCGGAGTCGTGGAACCATCCGGTCGCCGCGCCGTCCAGCTCGTTCTTCGAGCCACGCTGCGGCAGCTCGGAGCCGTCCAGCACCACGCTGCCCGGTTCGGCATCGGCGTGCACGCTGAGCCCGTAGCCCCGCGAGGCGGGCTTGCCCGCGTAGGAGCCGTCGACCTCGCCCAGCCGCACCACGACCCGGCCGCGGCCCTGCTCGGGGGCGTCGACCTCGAACTCCTGGGTGGCGGACTCGCCCGAGGCGTGCGCCTGGCTGCGCCCGTCGTCCTCGTAGTTCACGAACGAGGAGGACCCCTGCGGGTAGATGTCCAGGTCGAGGCGGCCCGACTTCTTGCCCTGCTGCCAGTCGAGCGTGCCCTCGGGGAACTGCGGCACGACCGCACCGGCGCGTACGAACAGCGGGAGCGTGTCGAGAGGGGCCTTGTAGCCGTCGATCGTGGTCGGTCCCTGGTGGATCCGGCCGCTCCAGTAGTCGACCCAGGTGCCCTCGGGGAGGTAGATCCCGTCGCGCATCGTGGCGTCCTCGTAGACCGGGGCGACCAGGAAGTCGTCACCGGCGAGGAACTCGTACTTCACGTCGTCGCCCCAGGTCTTCGGGTCCTCGGGGTAGTTCAGGTAGAGCGGCTTGACGGCTCCCACGCCGTTGCGGTTGGCGCGCATCGTGTGCGTGTAGAAGTAGGGCAGCAGCCGCTCGTGCAGGTTCAGGTACTTCCGGTTGATCGAGGTGTACGGCTCGCCGTAGCGCCACGGCTGCTTGTCGGAGGCCGCCCACCCGCTCATCAGGTAGGTCATCGGCAGGAACATCTTCCACTGCATGTCGCGGACGTACGTCTCGGCGCTGCCGCCGAAGATGCCGTCGACGTCGCCGGTGGCGAGGTGCTGGCCGGACATGGTGGAGCCGGCGTACGTCGGGATCTGCCAGCGGATGTAGTCCCAGCTCCCGGACTGGTCGCCGCTCCACACCGCGGCGCAGCGCTGGGTGCCGGCCCAGCCCTCGACGGTGATGACGGTCGAGCGGTCGGCGCTGTTGGTCTCGATGCCGTCGCGGGCCTGCTCGCAGGCATCCAACGCGAAGCGGTAGCCCGGGCCGACCCAGGCGACGTCGGTCTTGCGGACGCGCACGCCCGCGGCGACCTCGCGGGTCTGCTCGGTCAGGTCGTCCTCGGTCCACAGGCCGAGCTCGGCGCCGTGGTCCTGCAGCATGTCGCCCGTCTCGGCCAGGTCCTCGTAGCCGCAGCCGTAGCCGTCGTTGACCAGCATCCAGCCCAGCGGCAGGTCGTGCTCGGCGTAGCCCTCGGCGATCGCCGTGGAGTCGCGCAGGGTCTCGCGCTCGCCGCGGTTGGCGTTGTGCAGGTAGCAGTCGGCGTCGCCGACCTCCAGGGCGTACATCGGGACCGCGACCGGCCGGCCGGTCAGCTCGGTGTAGGAGTCGATGACCCGCTCGGCGTCACCGACGAAGTAGTAGGCGTCGAAGCGCTGCTCGTCGTGGGTGGTCGTGGTCGGCGCACCGAAGTCGTAGCTGCCGGCCGCGAAGGTGTTGCGCAGGACCCCGTAGCCGCGGGAGGAGACGTAGAACGGCACCGCGTTCGGGTTGCCGCCGTCGTTCCAGTTGAAGTCGCGCGAGATCTTGATCGTCTCGCCGCGGTGGCTGAACCGCCCGTTCTGCATGCCGCCGCCGAAGAACTGTTCCTCGGCACCGCGTTCCAGGTGCTGCGCCGTGCCCTGGTCGTCCCAGGTCAGCGGCGAGGCCTCCGCCATCAGCACCTTCCCGGCCGGATCGGTCAGTCGCAGGGTGATCGGCTGCTTGGTCACCGTCAGCACGGCCTTCTCGGTGCTGATGACGTACGCCGCGCCGGTCTCCTTCACCTGCGAGCGCCCGCCGGGGTAGTCGCGCTTGACGACGATGTCGGCATCCGGAGCCCCGGGCTCGGTGGGGTCGTCGTTGGCCGGGTCGTCGAACTCGCCGTTCGGCGCCAGGCGTACGCGCACCATGTCGGCGTCCTCGAAGGTCACGCGCAGCGCGGCCTCGCCGGACTCGAAGGTGTAGCTGTCGCCGTCGCGCTCGAAGCCGGTCACGTCGCCGAGCTCGCTCGTCGCCTCGGCCGCCGTGGAGCTGACCGGGCTGAGTGCGACCAGGCCCGCAGTCAGCGCGACTCCCGCGACCAGCAACCGTCTGAATGATTGATTGAACATGATCACATCACGCCCTAATTAGTCAGAATCAATCGAAGCCGAGGGCGACTGTAACGTAGGTCACACGGCGCGGTCCACCCTTGGTCCACCGATCAGTGCGAGCAGTCGCGCGGCCTCGCCGGCGACCGCGTCACGGCCGGCGCCGAGGTACTTGCGTGGGTCGATCTTCGCCTCGTCCGCGAGTGCCGCACGGACGGCCCGGGTGAAGGTGGCGTTGAGATGAGTCGCGATGTTGACCTTGGTCATTCCCGCGCGAATCGCCGCCACGATGCCCTCGTCCGGAACCCCGGAGGAGCCGTGCAGCACCAGCGGCACCTCGACGGCAGCGGCGAGCCGGGCGATGAGCTCGTTGTCGAGGCTGGCCGTGCGTGTCGTCATCGCATGCGAGGAGCCGACCGCGACCGCGAGCGCGTCGACCCCGGTGGCCTCGACGTACGCCGCGGCCTCGGCCGGCTGGGTGCGGACCCCTGGCGCGTGCACACCGTCCTTGCCGCCGACCTCGCCGAGCTCGGACTCGATGGAGGCGCCGCGCTCGTGGCACCAGGCCGCGACCTTGGCGGTGGCGGCCACGTTCGAGTCGTAGTCGAGCTTGGAGGCGTCGAACATCACCGAGGGACAGCCCAGCTCGACGGCTTCCTCGACGAGCTCGACCCGGGTCGCGTGGTCGAGATGCACGCAGACCGGGACCGTCGCGCGCTCAGCGATCGCGATGGTGGCCCGCAGCAGCGGCGCGAGGCCGCCGCGGTAGTCGGCGGTGTTCTCGGAGATCTGCAGGACGACGGGACGGCCGGCCTGTTCGGCGCCGGCCACGATCGCCTCGGCCAGCTCGAGCTGGATGACGTTCATCGCGCCCAGCCCGCGTCCGGTCCCGCGGGCGTGGTCGAGCAGGAGGGACATCGGTACCAGGGGCATGTCAGGGCTCCTTGCGGTCGATTCGTCTGACCTGGACGTCCGCCAGGAACGACGGGTATGCGTCGGGGTCGATCTCGCCGGCCACCGGCGCGACCACCGCGGCAGCACCCAGGGCAGCGGCGTCGCGAAGGATCTCGGGCCACGGCCGGCCCCGGGCGAGACCGCGGGCCAGCCCGGCGGCGGTCGCGTCGCCGGCGCCGGTCGGGTTACCGCTCACCCCGGCGGGCGGGCGCACCTCCCAGCAGTCGCCGTCGGCGTGTGCGACCAGCCCGTGGTGGCCGCGGGTGAGCACGACCGGGCCGCCGTGGCGGTCGGCGAGCTCGGTGACCGCGGCGGCGGGGTCGTCGAGGGCGTGTCCGAGCAGGCGCGCGGCCTCGTCCTCGTTGGGGGTCAGGACGGCGCCGGTGCCGACCGCGGCGGCCAGCGCCGCATCGTCGAGATCGAGGAGCACCGGTACGCCGGCGGCCGCCGCGCGCCTCCCGATCCGTGCCGGGAGGTCGGTGGGCACCCCTGCCGCCAGGCTACCGGAGACGACAACGGCCGTCGCGGCTGGGATTCGGTCGGCCAGGAGGTCGAGCAGCCTGCGGTCGGCACCGACGGCCGCCTCTCGGCCCGGCTCCCACAGCGAGGTCGTCGAATCGGCGACGACGACCAGGGTGCGGCGTACCTCCTCCAGCTCCGGCAGGAAGGTCGAGGGGAGCTCCTTCGCGAGGGCTTCGGCGAAGGCCTCGTCGGCGAGGCCGACGGCGTGGGTCGGCTCGCCCAGCTGGTGCAGGACCCGGGCGACGTTCACGCCCTTGCCCCCGAGCCGCGTGCTGACCTCGGCGACCCGGTGGACCTCGCCCACGGTCAGCCGCGGGAGCCGGTAGGTCACGTCGATCGCCGGGTTGAGGGTGACCGTGATGATCATGCGCGCTTCCCCAGGGAGGCCGGCCCCGTCGCGGCGAGTGCCAGTCTGGCGGCGCCGATCAGGCCGGCCCGGCCGCCGAGTGCGGAGAGGCGTACGGGCGGGACGGCCGTCACGCCGGCACGCTCGCGCATCCGGTCCCGCAGCGGGTCGAGCAGGTCTCCCCCGGCCTCGGCGACGCCGCCACCCAGGATGATCTCGCCGGGCGCGAGCAGCGCTCCCACGGCGAGAAAACCATCAGCGAGGGCGGTGATCGCCTCGGACCACACCTGGGCGGCGAGCGGGTCGTGCCGAGTCCGCGCGACCAGGTCGGCGACGCCGGTGACCCCGGTGTCACCGCCCAGCGAGGCGTACGTCTCCAGCATGGCGCGGGCGCCTGCGCGCGTCTCCACGCAGCCGCGGAGCCCGCAGACGCACGGCGGTCCGGCCGGGTCCACCACCAGGTGGCCGAGCTCTCCGGCCTGCCCCGAGACGCCGACGACCGCCCTCCCCTCGACGTACGTCACCGCAGCGACGCCCGTCCCGAGCACGGCGACGAGCGCGGAGGCCGGTGACCCGGCATCGGCCCAGATCGCACCCGCGGCGGCGACCGTGTCGTGCACGACCGCGACCGGGAGGCCTAGGCGCTCGGCGAGCGGGGCCCCGACCGGGGTGTCGACGAGGCCCAGGTTGACCGCCTTGCGGGAGATGCCGGACGCGGTGTCGACGAGCCCGGGAAAGGCGATCCCGACCCCGGCGACCCCGGCCCGGGCCGCGGGGCTCAAGCCGGCCAGCAGCTCCTCGCCCATCCGCCCGATGTCGTCGAGCACGGCCGGACCGGGCCGGGTGAGGACCCGCGACTCGGCCAGCACCACGTCGGCGGCGCCCACCACGGCTCCGCGCACCGAGGTGCCGCCGACGTCGAAGGCGAGGGCGAGTGCCGGCATCACGCGGGCGGGGCGTCAGCCGGGCTCAGGATGATCGAGCGGGTGAGGTTGCGCGGCGCGTCGGGGTCGAGGCCGGCGCGGCGGGCCCGCGCCAGGCAGAGCAGGTGGACGCGCACCAGGTCGGCGAGCGGGTCGACGTCGGCGTGCATCAGATCGGCGCCGGTGACCGCGACGTCCTCGGCGAAGCCCGGCACCAGGTCGCCGAAGGCCCACACGACCCGGCCGGGGGCACTGATCGAGAGCGGGCCGTGGCGGTATTCCATCATCGGGTAGGACTCGGTCCACAGCTGTGCGGACTCCCGGAGCTTGAGCGCCGCCTCCTGCGCCACCCCGTTGGTCCAGCCTCGGCCGACGAAGGTGAGCTGGTCGGCGGTCAGCGCCGGACCGAACGAGCTCTCGCCGGCCTCGATGATCCGCTGGGCCTGCTCGGCGGCCAGGCTCAGGTCCTCGCCGAGGTGCCAGCGCAACAGGGCGAGCGTCGTGGTCGCGAAGCGGGTCTGGACCACTGACTTCTCGTCCACCTCGGGCATGAGGATCGGCTCGGCCACCTCGAGCGCCGGGGTGCCGGGCGAGGACGAGATCACCGTCGCCGGGATCCGGCCCTCGACCTGGGCGAGCAGGTCGACGACCTCGGTCGTGGTCCCGGACCGGGTGATCGCCAGCAGTCGGTCATAGCCGCGGTCGATCCGGGCCTCGGTGGGCGTCCAGGCGTCGGTGATGCCGTGCCCCTGCTCCTCGCGCAGCGCGGCGTAGGCCTGCGCCATGTAGAGCGAGGTGCCGCAGCCGACGACCGCGACCTTCTCCCCCGCCTGTGGCAGGGAAGCGGTGAAGCGCTCGGCGGTCTCCCGGGCGGCCAGCCAGTTGGCGGGCTGGCTCGCCACCTCGGTGGCGAGATGCGTCGTCGGTGCGGATGCGGTCATGGCGTCGGGTCACTCTCCGATGTGTTGCCGGCTGGACCCGAATCTTCCAACCCATTGCTTGGTTTTGTCAATAATTCGCGCCAAATGATCATTATCGCTCAGTCGCGATCACGATCTCCGCCCCACCGTCGGCCAGCGCCTTCGCGAGCGGCTCGGGCACGGCACGGTCGGTGACGAGCATGGAGACGGCGGCGAGGTCGCGGATGCGCGCGAAGGTCGGATGCTCGAGCTTGGTGCTGTCGGCCACGACGATGGTGCGCTGGGCCGCCGCGATGAAGTCGGCGCTGATCTTGGCCTCGGCCGGGTGGATCGTGGTGAGGCCGGCGCGGGTGCTGATGCCGTCGACGCCGAGGATCGCGGTGTCGATGTGGATCTTCGACAGCACCCCCTCGCTCAGCGGACCGACCAGCTCGTAGGACTGGGTGCGCGCGGCCCCGCCGGTCACCACGATGTTGACGTTGGGCCGGATCGAGAGCTCGTAGGCGATGTTGAGCGCGTTGGTGACCACCGTGATGCTGTCGTCCTCGGCCAGGTCGGGGTGGCGCCCGATCGCGCGCGCCACCTCGCTGGTGGTCGTCCCGCCGTTGAGCGCCACCGTCTCGCCCGGCACGAGCAGGTCGGCGACCGCGGCCGCGATCGCCCGCTTCGCGTCAGCCTGACGGCCGATCTTGTACTGCAACGGCAGCTCGTACGCCGAGCCGAGCGCGGTCGCGCCGCCGTGTGTCCGGGTGACCAGCCGCTGGTCGGCGAGGTGCCCGATGTCGCGGCGGGCGGTCGCCGCCGAGACACCGAGCGCGCTCTCCACCTCCGCGATCGAGACGTGCCCGTGCTCGCTGATCAGCTCGAGCAGCTGGTTGAGTCGCTGTTGCCTCATGGGCCCCCTTCCTGGGTCCCGGACAGCCTACGCAGATCTCACCCTCCGCAGTGGAAGGTCGCGTCGGCCCAGTCGCCGTGGTCGTTACCGTTCCCGTCGCCGGCATCGCCCACCACCAGGTCGACGTAGTCGGCGCCGGTGACGTCGGCGGTGACCTGTTCGGTGGCGCTGGCCGGCCCCAGGGTGCCGGTCTCGGCGACCGTCGTCCCGTCCGCGACGACCGAGAACCTCACCGATCCCCGCGATGTCTGCGCGTCGTCCACACCGACATCGGCGGTGAATCCGGTGCAGTTGCCGGCCAGGTAGTAGCGGACCTTGGAGACCGCGTGCGCACCCAGCCCCTTGGCGTAGACCTTGCCGGCCAGCGTGATCGGCCCACCGTCGCCGGCACCGCTCTCCCCCACGCTGGCGTCGCGCTCCACCGGGCCCCAGCCGTTGGTGGCCGAGATCCAGCCGAGATCGCTGGCGTAGGTGTCCGCGGTCGGCGGGGGCGGCGCGGTCTGCACCGTGGCGGAGCGGGTCACCGTGCGCGTCTCGCCGCCGAAGTCGTACGTCGCGGAAGCATCGAGCCGATAGCTCGACTCGGCCGCATCGGCCGGCGGCGTGACCTTCCAGGTCACGGCGTGACTCGCCCCCGGAGCGAGCGAGTCGAAGGCCGCCGGGGTGGTGGCCTCCGCCGTCCAGCCCTCCGGGACGTCGAGCTCGACCTTCCCCGCGCCCGTCGCCGAGGCCTCGTCGCTGGTCAGCGTCGTGGTGACCTCGCTGACGGCGCCCGGCAGCAGCTTCTCCTCACCGGCGTCGACGGCGAGGGTCGCGCAGGCCGGCAGGTCGGCGGCGGCACCGAGGTCCTCGACGGTGAAGTCGTCGATGCTGATGTCGCCGCTCGCGCCGCCGTCGTCGGCGGTCCGCAGACCGACCCAGTAGTCGCCGCAGCCGCCGGCCACGAGCTCTTCGCTGAACCGGCCCGTCTCGACCTGCCTGCCGATCGGACGCGCACCGACCTCGACCGTGCGCGGCTCACCGGTCGCGACCGAGTCGTAGCCGGTCACCCACTCGTAGTCGTCGGCCCGCTCGGTCTGGTGGTCGAAGGAGACCCGGTAGCGGTGGCCGGGCTCGAGACGTACGGTCTGCGGGACCGTGCGGTAGACGAGGCCGCCGTTCTCGGCGTGGGACTTGAGCGACCAGTCGCCGCTGATCACGTCGTCGGTGGCCTTGCCGTTCCAGCCGCTCTGCGTATACGGCTCGTGCCGCTCGGCCAGGTGGGTGCGCGGGTCGGTGACCCCGCCCGAGGTGCCCTTGACGAACGGCGACCAGCCCTGGACGACCTCCTCGAAGTCCTCCTGGACGATGACCTTCGCGCCCGGAGCGGCCGGCAGGTCGCGCTTGACCGCGACGACGCGTACGTCATCGAGGCGGACGCGCCCGGAGCCCGCCGCAGCGGAGATCTTGACCGTCGCGGTGCCGTCGCGGCCAGCGTCGAAGGGCACTTCGACGCGCTGGAAGTAGGTGCTGTGCAGCTCGTCGGCGGCGACCAAGTTCTTCGCGGTCGAGCGCTCGACCCGGTTGGTGTAGGTCTTCCCGCCGGAGGTGACGGTGACCGTGGTCGCGCGGCTGCGGCCGGGCTCGACCTCCACCCAGACACCCAGCGCGTTGCGTCCGCTCCGCAGGCCGGTCAGCCGCTGGCTGATGGTGGCCCGGCCACCGGCACCCAGGACGGCGACCTGCTGACCGGTCGAGGTCCGCCCGGTGGTGGCTGGGCCGCTCGGGTGCCAGGCGTCGAGGTCACCGGCATTGAAGCCGGGGTCGGCGACGTGGCTCCCCTGACCCCACTGCGGGGCGGGCGACTTCCCAGGAGCCTTCGTCAGGACGTACGCCGTCCCGGGCTTCGCCTCGAGCGTGACCTTGCCGGCACGGACCGGCACGGTTCCCGCCGCGACCCGGCCCTGCTCGGTGAGCTCGTAGACGCTGAGCCGGTCGCTCCGGCTGAACGGGTCGGTCAGCGTCCAGGTGGTCCGCCCACCGTCGGCGTTGTAGTGGTAGAGCTTCGACTCCTCCTTCCACGGGAGGAGGTAGGCGTCGCCGTCGAGGACGACGTCGTCGTCCTGGTAGATCTTCCGGGTCGCCTCGGTCGCCCCCGTGTTGACCACGCGTACGCCGCCGTCCTGGACGACCTCGTCAGCGCTCCAGCGCAGGATCGGGTTCTGCTGGAGGTATTTGGTCGGCAGGTTCGTACGCCAGATGTTGTCGTAGAAGGCGTCGACGTCGTTCTCGCCGGTCCAGCCCTCGAACTCGACGATCTCGGTGTGCCCGAGCAGCTTGTCCGGGTTCCAGGTGTCCTTCTGCCCGTTGCGTACGAACCGGATCAGCTGGCTGTTCAGGCCCTTGTTGGTGGCGCCGCCGTAGGACTCGTCGTTGGCCCAGTGGGACCAGAGCGCGTCCTCCTCGAAGTGGTAGGACCACTCGGTGCCGATGTTCCAGCCCTGCCCGCGAAGCTCCTGGGCGAGGCGCTCCTGCAGCCAGCCGTAGGAGTAGTAGACGTCGATGTAGAGGAAGTCGAGGTTGTCGTGCGTCTCGCGGCGGAGCTGGGCGAAGCGGTCGACGATGTTCTTGGTCGCCAGGTCGGTGCGCTGGTCGATGTAGTAGGACTGGTCGATCCAGTCCCAGCCGGGCTTGTTCTCCTCGACGAGGGTCTCGTCGAAGGTCTTGGCCTCGGGGTAGGCCTCGGTCGCGTTGACGTGGACGCCGAAGTCGACGCCCCACTTCTCGCCCTCACGGGCCAGGGTGTTGAGGTCCTCGAGCCCGCCGGCGCGGGTGTTGTAGTTGCCGCCGTAGTCGGGGTGCGCGGAGTCGTGACCCTCGGAGCCGTAACCCTTCAGCACGGCCAGCTGACCCAGCCCGTCGGTGGCGAGCGAGACCCGCTTGACGTCGTCGAGCGTACGCAGGAACGGATGGGTCGCCTGGCTGGCGAAGTTGAACGGGATGTGGGTGACCACCCGGTCGGGGGTCTCCTCGGCGCCGTTCACCGGCCGCTGGATGTCGCGCAGCGCGATCGCGCCGTCCTGCCAGTCGACGGCCTTGTCGCCGTTGGCGTCGGGGGTGATGGTGACCTTCGCCCAGGGGAGCTCCTCGGTGTAGGGCGAACCGGTGGCACGGTAGGTCCACTGGCCGCTCCACAGCCCGACCCGGCGGCCGCTGTCGGTGGCGCTCACTCTCCGCCAGATCCGGCCACGCTCGTTGGTCGCGTCGCCGCCGCTCTGGTCGTAGACCGAGTTGGTCTCGATGGCGGCGGCCAGCCGGTCGGTGTCGACGATGGCGTACGCCGATCCGACCGGCTTCTCGGTCGTGGCCAGGTCGGCGGTGACCTCGGTGTGGGTGTCGCCGTTCGTGGTGCGGTCGGCGCTCACGACGGCGGTGCTCACGGTCGCACCGGCCTGGTCGGAGCTGACCGAGAGGAGATCGTGCCCGGGGATGTCGAGGGTGCCGACCCGGTGCTCGGCGGTGTCGGTCACCTTGGTGACGGCGAAGGTGACGACGTCGCCGGCCACCTCGAGCTTCGTGTCGAGCTCGACGCCGGGGAGATCGGCGAAGGTCAGTCGATAGGTCGCGGTGTCGGCGTCGGCCTGGGTGCCGGTCACGGTCGCGGTGTGCGCGGTGCCGTTGATCCGTACGTCGGTCGGCGGGGTCGACGCGCCGCCGATCTCACCGCCTGCGGTGTGCCGGTAGCCGAGCACGGCCGGGAAGTCCTCGGCCACCTGAACGCTCAGCACGGGTGAGGTCAACGTGAACGCGGCTGCGGGAGTGGCATGGCTTGCGGGCGCGATGGCGACCACGCCGGCGAAGGCCGTCACGGACGCGAGGAGGGCTGTGGGGAAACGCTTCGGCATCGAGACTCCCGAGGGTGGGGGTGGGCCTGAGGTCCGTCCATCATGCAGAGTTTTGCGCGGATTGGCTACGTTCTGCGCAAAAGTTGTCATAACCTCGGGTGGGTGAGCCCCACCTTGACCTGGCGCGACGGCGAGTTCCTGAAGCACGGCGTCCCCCATCGGATCCTGTCCGGGTCCATCCACTACTTCCGCGTCCACCCGGACCTGTGGGAGGACCGGCTGCGCCGGGTCGCCGCCACCGGGTTCAACACCGTCGACACCTACGTCGCCTGGAACTTCCACGAGCCGGACGAGGGGTCCCCGGACTTCACCGGACCGCGCGACCTGGCCCGCTTCGTCACCGTCGCCGGCGATCTCGGGCTCGACGTGATCGTCCGCCCCGGCCCCTACATCTGCGCCGAGTGGACCAACGGCGGGCTGCCGTCCTGGCTGACCTCTCGCGCTCGCGCACCGCGCAGCACCGACCCGGTCTACCAGGACGCGGTCTCGCGCTGGCTCGACGTCCTGCTCCCCCTCGTGGTCCCGCTCCAGGCCGACCACGGCGGGCCGGTCGTGGCGGTGCAGGTGGAGAACGAGTACGGCTCCTACGGCGACGACACCGCCCACCTCGCCTGGCTCCGTCAGGCGCTCCTCGACCGTGGCGTCACCGAGCTGCTCTACACCGCTGACGGCCCGACCGAGGTCATGCTCGATGCCGGGATGCTCGACGGCACGCTCGCCGCAGCGACCTTCGGAAGCCGCGCGGAGGAGGCCCAGGCGATGCTGGCTTCGCGACGACCCGGCGAGCCGTTCCTGTGCGCCGAGTTCTGGAACGGCTGGTTCGACCACTGGGGCGAGAACCACCACGTCCGCTCCCCCGCCAGCGCCGCGGCGACGCTGCGGGAGATCATCGACCTCGGTGGCTCGGTGAGCGTCTACATGGCGCACGGCGGCACCAACTTCGGGCTCTGGGCGGGCGCCAACCACGACGGCCGCCGCACCCAGCCCACCGTCACCAGCTACGACTCCGACGCCCCGGTCGGCGAGGACGGCCGGGTCTCGGACAAGTTCGCGCTCTACCGCGAGATCCTGGCGCCCGCCACAGGTCGCACGGTCGACGCGCTCCCCGAGCTGCCGCCCGCTCCTGCTCGCCTCGGGTTCTCCTCGGCGCCGCTCTCCTCCGGCGCCGATCTGCTGTCGCTGGTGACCCGCGGCCCGGCTGTCCGCGCGGCCGCGCAGCCGCTGAGCTTCGAGGAGCTCGGCATCGACGCCGGCCTGGTGACGTACCGGTCCTCGGTCACGCTCCCCGGCCACGACGTCCATCTCACCGTGCGCGGGCTGCACGACAGGGCGTACGTCTTCCTCGACGGGCGCACGCTCGGCACCCTCGAGCGCGACGACGCCGAGCCTGTGGTGCTCACGCTTCCCGGGCTGGGCAGGGCGGCCGAGCTGACCCTGGTCGTGGAGGCGCTCGGTCGGATCAACTACGGCCCGCTGCTCGGCGAGCACAAGGGCATCCTCGGCGGCGTCCAGGTCGACCGGCGCCTCGTCCACGGCTGGGACCACCACCTCGCTCCCCTCGACCGCTGGGACGCTCTCGACGGTCTCCCCCAGGCCAACATCGACACCGACGCCCCCGCCGACGGCTGGCTCGCCGTCCCCGGCGACGGCGACCGGTTCGTCTGGCTCAACGGCACCCTGCTCGGCAGGCTCTGGGCCCGCGGCCCCCAATGCCGCCTGTACGCCCCCGCTCCCCTGTGGCGCCCCGGCCCCAACCACGTCGCCGTCCTCGACCTCACCACCTCCGCGACGTCCATCGAGGTCCACCCGGGCCCGGACTTCGGACCGACCGAGGAGTACGTCGAGACGCTGCCGACCGGGACGTAGCTCCGCGGGAGGCGCGCCTACAGCAGGTCCGCCAAGGCATCCTCGAACGCCTGCCGGACGACTGCTCCCGGCGTCCGGTCGAGGATCCCGAACACCACCTGCTCGAAGGTCCCCTCGAACCGGGCTCCCGGACCGAGCAGGTCCCGGAAGGACCCCGCGACCATGGCGGGATCGTTCTGGAACACCCCGCACCCCCAGGCGCCGAGAACGAGGCTGCGGTACCCGTTGGCGGCAGCGGTCTCCAGGACCCGAGCCGCACGGCCCGCGAGGACGGCCGGGATCTCGTCGGTACGCTCCGGAGCCTTCCTGCGGATGACGCCTGCGTTCGGCGCCGGCGAGGTCAGGAAGCCGACCTCGGCCGGCTCGTCGAGCAGCTGGCCGCGGTCGTCACGGAAGACCGGTACGCCCGGTGAGTGGATGACGCGGTCGCTGTAGAACGGGTCCCGCATCGCGCGATGATGCACGTAGTAGGCGGGCGCCTCCAGCAGGCAGGTGTAGAGCGCCGAGGCCCGGCACAGCGCCTCCTCCTGCGCCTGGGCTCCGTTGACGTACCCGCCGCCGGGGTTCCTCGCCGAGGCGAAGTTCAGCACCGCCACCGATCCCGGCAACCGCCGCGCCTCCCACAGGCTGCTCCCGCCGGTGACCGCGAACCGGGTCTTCACCGGCTCGGTCGCAGGCACCTCGACCGGCTCCGGCCCGTACACCCGGGTTCCTTCTCGCGCCGCCCGGACGGCCTCGCCGATGACCGCCCTCGTGCCATCCGTACGCCGGTAGTACCCGGCCTCGATGAGGTGCTGGTTCTCCCGCGCGAGCGCGCGCAGCCGCGCGCTCATCCGGCCACCCTTTCGATCTTCTTCACGGCACGCATCGTCCGACCCTCGAGGTTTCCACTGCAACCAGGTTAATTCGACCGATACCCCCATAGGTTTCTGTCAGATCTGATTCTGCTACCGGATCGAACTCTTGGCCGGGACAGCCCTGTTTCTTTGCGCTTGACCTCGTCTGATTCGGCTATGCTCCCCACCGTGGGATCTCGGCCGACACTAGACGCGTCTGTATATCCGCCGCGCCCTCGCTCCCCTGAGGTGAGCAGCACGGGCCAACGAGTCGACTGGCACAACGATCCCTCGGCGCCCGAGGTGAACACCATCAGGCCGAGCGCCGGCGTCTTCGTACTCGACGACCCGGGGCGGATCCTGCTGGTCCGCCGCGACGACACCGGCAACTGGACGATGCCCGGCGGCGCGATGGATCCGGGCGAGTCACTCACCGCCTGCGCGGTCCGCGGGACGCTCAAGGAAACCGGCATCACCACCGAGGTGATCGGCCTGGTCGGGATCTGGACCGACCCCCGGCATCGCATCGAATACCCCGCCAACGGCGAGGTACGCCAGGAGTTCAGCATCATCTACGCCGGCCGCTACCTCGCCGGCGAGCCCACCCCGTCTGCCGAGAACACCCACGCCGAGTGGCTCTATCCCGAGATGGTCCCCAGCCTCCAGATGGACCGCAGCCAGCGCGTACGGATCGACTGGGCCCTCAACCGCAACTTCCCCCACCTCGACCCCAACCCCTGATCGCGTCGGCCACGGCCACCGCGCGAGCGATCCTCTCCTCCGGAGCGCCGCAGATCCGCAGACAGGTCGCCGCGATCGCCTGCCCATGGGCGCCGGTGATCTCTTCGCCGCCCGACCGGATCCGGATCACCACCTCGACCGCCTGAACCAGCAGCCCACCCAGCTGCTCCACGCCCACCGTCGCAGCGACAGGACCGCTGACGACTTTGGCGCCCAACCGGCCGTACGCAGCAGTCAGCTCCTGCAGCGCAGGCTCGACCTCCTCGAAGACCTCGCTGCTCCTGACATCAGGCATCCGGTAGAGCTTGCCGATGTTGTGCGGCACCGTCGCGAGGGTCTCCACATCGACCAGCGCCAGCAGGTAGAGCGCCGCCTCGGGGACCTCGGCCGGACACTCGATCTCGATCTTCTCGACCTTGTCGAGGCTGGGCCGCACAGACCGGTGCAACAACTCGGCAAGGATGGCGGGCTTCCCATCGAAGTAGTAGTAGAGGCTGGCCTGGCGGATCCCGCAGGCCTCCGCGATCGCTCGAGTCGATGTGTCGGAGTAGCCGCGATCGGCGAACGAGCGCGCAGCATGGTCGAGGATCTCCTCCCTTGCTGGATGCTCACCTGACCGCGAATCAGTGTGCCGCGGCCGTCCAGGACCCCTGGTCACGCGACTCGGGTGTCGGTGGCCCGGACCCAGGCCATGACCTCGGCCAAGTGCTCGGGCTGCAAACCGACATGCGGTTCGGGCTGTACGAGCAGGGTCGCCGCTCCACGTGTGGTTCGTTCTGCTGCCCACTCCTGATCGAGACTGCTGAAGTCGTCATCGATCCACACTGCGGGGGCATCGGCCAGCCAGTTGTCGACATAGTCACGCTTCCAGAGGTATCCGTTGGGATGGCTGGTGGTGATCGGAAGTTGCGGCAGGTCAATGTATGGCATCGGCGAGAGGCCGAGGAGTGGCCCGATGAGATTGGAGGCGTCTTCTCGCCAACTGGTGCACCACGCGGGGACGACCAGACCAGTGCAGAACAGTTCCGAGAGCATCGGACCGTGGGTTGGGTCCAGCCAAACCGTGACCGGGTTGTCGGCACTACGCCCGGCGGGGACCACGTCGTGGTGGACGTGGGTGGCAGGTGTCAGATCATCGGCTCGCGGAAACGGGATGAGAACACCATCGATGTCGAGGAGCAGGTACGGCGGAGGCATCGGTTTCTCCAAGGAGGGCGGTGACGAGTGGCGGCTAGAGCTTGTGAGCGCGAATCAGCAGAGTTGTGGGCCAGCGACACACGCCAGAGTCGTAGTGCTCTTCGGTCGAGGTAAGCCGGAAGCCTGTTTGGTCGAGGTGCTTCGTCCAGCGGTCTGCAGTGAGTTCCCAGCGGGCGATCGAGAGGCGGGTGCGATCGGGCAATGTGACGTGGTCACGCCTGGGCTTGTCGTCATTGGCGGTGCTTCGGCCGCCGCGACGCGGGTGGGGCACGGAGAAGGCGAGCACTCGGCCAGGCGCGAGGCGTTCAGCGATGGCCGGGAGTACGAGTTGGGGAGCAACGAGGCCGATGGCTCCGAAGACGGAGTAGATGGCGTCGAACTGCTCCTCCGAGGCGTTCAGGTAGGGCAGAGCATGGCCAGCGACGAAGTCGAGGTTGCGCAGGGGCCCGTAGTGACTTCGAGCGCGAAGAATCTGGAGGCGGACCAGATCGACGCCGGTTACTCTCGCCTCTTGATGCACCGCGAGATGGGCAGCGTTGTGGCCGGGGCCGCAGCCCAACTCCAGGATCCGGTTGCCACCCAGATCGGTGCCGAGCAGGTCGGCTCCGGGTCCGTGACCAGGCTTCGTGCACCACTCCATGTGGGTAGGCACGGAACGCGGACCAGCGGTTCCGGCAGCGATCCGCTGGGTGGCATGAGCGTGCCAGGCGGAGGCCTGGGTGGGCATGTCATATCTCCAGGAGATCCACGACGTCGGCAAGATGGCGACGGACAACCTTGAGGTACACGGGATCGGTGTCCGGGTCGTCAACCCAGCGCACAGACTGCTCCATGAACCACTCGACGGCCCACATCCGGTGCCAACCAAGGGCCCACGTCTCGGCTGCGAGGCCACCTCGCCGCCCGAGGGCATCAGCAGTGCCACCTGCGACGACGTACTGCTCCAGAAACTCGCGCAGGCGCTCCGGGTTCGGTGGTTCGATGGTGCCGTGCCAGCTAGCGAGGTCAATCAGGCCAGGCCCGGTGAAGGCGCGAGCGAAGTCGAGCAGCCGCCAGGACTCGTGCTCTCCGATGTGAACGCTGGTGTGGTGGAACTCGGAGTGAACCCATCCGAAAGGGGCCATCATGGCTCCGGCCGAGCGAGCCCGGGCCGCTCGTGCGATCTTGGTGAGCGCATCCTCGACATCGTCGGCGTCTTGCCATCGGAGGGCACTCCGCAACTGCGCGAGATGTTCCAGCGAGCGTGTCGGCAGCGTGCTCAGCCGCTCCTGATCGAGCACCGGCAGGGTTCGAGCCACAGGGGCTCCGTGAAGCCTCACTGACGCGGTGACGCCGTCCCGGTCTGCGGCCTCTCGGATGGATGAGCCGAGGTCTTCCATGAGCATGCCGAGCCAGCCGTGCATGACCGCCGAGGCGTAGACCTGTGGGACTGGGACCCCCAGAGTTCCGGCGAGACGCAGGGCTTCGTCTTCCCGCTCGAACGGGCGTTTGGCGTACTTGAAGATGAGGGTGGACGCATCGGGCAGGGTCACACGCTCGACACCCGACATTGACCAGACTCGCACCGGGTCACGCGTGGCGGCCGCCTGACCAATCTCAGTGAGCAGGTGGTCGAGAAGCTCGGCGCTGGGGTTCACAGTCATGGGAGGCTCCAGGAAGGTGGTGGCATCCAGGACGGACGGCGCAGGTCCGCCCGCCCCGGATGCCTGATCGGGGTCGTTAGGCGGTAGGACTCACTCGGTGGGCGTAGACCTGTTCGATCCAGCCCTCCTTGAACGCAGCCAGGTCGTCTCGGAAGGTCGCCATCGATGCACCGTACGGCGCGACGACGCCGCCGGACTGATCCGGCACGGACTGGCAGCCGTGCACGAGCCGGCCACCGAGCGCAGCGTGAGCCTTGATCGACTCGATGCGGCGGTGCTCGTTGAACCAGCCTCCGTGGTAGACCTCGTCGAGCAGACCGCCCATCTCGTCGTCGAGGTCGAAGACGACCGAGGTGGCGGCGGGGAAGAACCAGCAGGGGCCGACGTTGGAGATGTGCCCGTCCAGCTCGACCTTGTTCAGGGCCATGAGGGTGGCGGCCTCGCGGAGCATCCGCAGGTGATCGGTGGTGATCTGGGGCAGACCGAGCGTCGCGAGGTGCTCCTTGCGGAAGAGGTAGGTGTAGACCTCGTGTGCGGTGGCCAGCACGCGGGCCGCGTCCGAGGTGGAATCGCTGTGGTCCTTGATGAAGTCGAGTGCCAGCTGCTCGACCGCACTCTCGGACGTCTCGTCCACATCGAGGAGCTCGGACCTGACGAGTTCCCAGTCGGAGACGAGCCAGGTGTTGGTCTCGAAGCGGAAGAAGTACTCGGCAGGGTCGATGGCGAGGACGCGCCCCTCGACGCTAATGCCCGGCAGGCGGTTCCAGCGCGGGTCGAACGCGGTGGGCAGCTCGACCGTGATGATCTCGGTGTCAATGATGGTCATGGGTTTCTCCGTCTCTGATCGGCCGGGTTCGGGCACAGGTATGTGCCCGCCCGAAGGTGGGCGTACGGAACTTCGACGTGCCACCCAGCCGAAGCAAGGGACCTGGTCTCGAGATTGCATCGAGGGCGGCTGCTGATAAGTCAACCGCTGATCACTCCCGGTGGGTACGGTGTAGCGCAGGTCAAGCGGTGTACGCGGTTTACAACTCGGGAACGGAGAATCTGCGTGGCGACGCAAAGAGACCCCAATTTCCGGCTGCGCGAAGTCATCGACACCGTCGGCTGCACCTTCGACTCCCTCGCCAGGGACGTACGACGCATCGCTGCCGAGAACGGCGAGATCCTCCAGACCAACAAGTCCGCCATCTCGCACTGGGTCAACGGCACTCGCACTCCCTCGGGCCGTGTGGGTCTTTACCTCGCGGAGGCGCTGTCTCGCCGCGCGCGCCGACCGGTCACTCAAACTGAGATCGGCCTCCACCCCGGAGATACCGACCTTCCACTGGAGTCCGACCCGGTCTTGGCGATCACTGACCTCGGACGCGCAGACGTCGAACGCCGACGTTTCCTCGCCATCGCCGCCTTCACTACAGCTGGCGTTGCGATGCCGCTAGATCACGACCACGAGGCCACCGCTCGGATGCTCCGGGCACGTAGTGGCGTGTCACGAGTCGGCGCCGAGGACGTAGACGTCGTTCGGCAGATCACCACAGTCTTCAGCGCCGCCGACGAACGTCTCGGTGGAGGACACGGCCTCACCACCGTCACGGCATACCTCGCCGACACTGCTGCCCCGATGCTGCGCGGCCGCTACGCCAACGAAGCTCTACGTAGGGCAGCCTTCGGCGCTGTCGCCGAGCTCGCTTACCTTGCGGGCTGGAAACACCACGATCTCGGCCAAGAAGGGGCCGCTCAGCGCTACTACCAGGTCGGCTACCAACTCGCCTGCGAAGCCGACCCTCACGGCCACGCTGCCTGGATGATGCGCGCCCTCGCCCACCAGGCACTCAGCCTCAAACAGCCCCATCACTGTGTCGACCTGATCGAAGGCGCGCTGCAGCGCAGCCAAGGACACGTCGACGGGCAGACCCAGGCCCTCCTCCACATCACTCACGCACGCGCCTACGCCGCCACAGATGAAAGCCCGTCGGCTGCTCGCGCCCTGCTCGCGGCCGAGGATGCTCTCCTACGGATTGACGACCACCAACCCAGCTACTCCAGAGTCAGCGGACCGGCTGCTGGAACCGTTGCCAGCCACACCGCACGCACCTTGACGGATCTCGCCGACCACGTTGGAACGGAGCAACAGCACCGAGATGCACTGACTCGCTGGGACCCCGACAAGTACAAGCGAGTCCACGCCCTTACCCATGCCGACCTCGGCGACAGCCTTGCCGCCCAGGCCAGGGCCGATGAGGCTGTCGCCGCGTGGACAGAAGCCCTTGTCCTCATGGAGGGAATGACCTCCGACCGAACTCGCAAGGCGATCACGTCGATCCGCTCGACACTCGCGATCTACCAACGGCGTCGCGTCCCCGGCGCCGCTGATCTCGCCCGCCGTGCACGCGAAGCGCTCGCCTAACATGCACAAGACCAACTGACGATTGGAAATCCCCGTGACCCAGCAGTCCGACACTCAGCCCAAGGCCCTCAAGCCAGCACTCGAGTCGATGACCCTTCTGGTTGCCGGCGTCATCGTCCACGACACGGCCACCAACCGTGTGGTCCTCCTCCAGCGAAGCGCGAACGCCAAGTTCGCCCAAGGAATGTGGGACATTCCCGTAGGCAAGAGCGACCCCGGCGAGCCGATCACCCAGACCGCCGTACGCGAGCTCTACGAGGAAACGGGGCTCACCGTGAAGCCCGAGCACCTCAAGGTCGCACACATCATCCACAGCGCCTGGGGGGTCGAGGCACCCAACGGCTTTCTCACTGTCGTGTTCGTCGCCCATGAGTGGGACGGCGAGCCAGAGAATCGCGAGCCACGCAAGCACGCCCAGGTCCGCTGGGTGGAGACCGACTCCATCCCCACCGAGTTCGTCGACACAACCGCCAGCGCCCTCCATCAATACCTCAACGGCGGCACCGAGGTCTCCATCGACGGCTGGTGAGGGCGACAGCAGCGGCGCCCGAACGACGGATCGCGATCGCAGCCCATCCTGTGTCGATGGCCCATCAGGCCGTACGCAGCAGCCTGAACTCGTGCCGCCGCAGCACCTGCAGAACCAGCTTGGCCGGATAGCCGAAGGCGTTCCGGCCGGCCTCGGACGGATAGGGCTCGATCGCGGACACCTGATGCCAGTGGCCGTCGACCAGCAGCTCACAGCCACCGGCGGCGACGATGTTGCGATACCAGTTGACGTCCTCGCCGTAGGTCAGCTCCGCGATGAACCCTTCCGGCACCCGCGCGACCATGATCGGCGTCTCGTACGTCTTCCCCGACTTCCGCCCGACGTGACGCACGAGCGAGAACGGCCCGTGCCCCGAGCGGGCCACCCGGCTCGTCACCCGGTTGAGCGAGTTCTTCAGCAACCAGAGCCACCTGCGACGCATCTCAGTCTCCTTCGAGCTTCAGGTTCACCATCGGCAGTCCCTCGACCTCGTGACCGACCGCCGCCTCGATCGCGCCGCGCAGACGCTGCCAGGCCTTCGGGTGCGCCTGCTGGTAGCGACCCAGCGCGGCAGCGGACTCCTCATCCGTGAGGAAGCGCGCCCGCGCCGCGACGCTGTACCGCGCCCCGATGCTGACGCGACAGGCAGGCTCGGCACGAAGGTTCTGATACCACTGCGCGCCGGTGCCGAAGCCGCTCACCACCACGATCTCGTCCGCGCTCGGCCGCTCGACGACCTCGAGACACACGTACCGCGGCGCCCCCGATCGGCGGCCAACGTGCTCGAGCATCAGCATCCGGGACCCGAAGAGCCACCCGGCGTGGTGTCGATAGAGCCAGATCGGAGCACGTACGACGGCGCGCGTCCGCAGCAGCCGGGATGCGATCGAGTCGATCATCGACGTCACGTCAGGGACCTTACTCACCCACTCGGTCGATCCGGTTCAAACCAGCAGAACCAAGAGCTACGCTCCGAAGATGGCAACCCTCGAAGACCTCGCCCGGATCATCGGCGAACTGCCCGAGGTGACCGAGGGCGAGCGCTACGGACACCCGACCTGGTCCGTACGCGGCAAGAGCATCGCTTGGCTGCGCCCGTTCAGCAAGGCCGACCTCAAACGCTTCGGCGACCAGACACCGCCGGCCCCGCCGATCCTCGCCGTCAACACCGCCGACCTGCACGAGAAAGAAGGCATCCTCGCCGCCGGCATCGACGGCGTCTTCACCATCGAGCACTTCAACAACTACCCCGCCGTGCTCATCGAGCTCAGCGCCATCGACCCACGCGACCTCCGCGACCTATTGGTCGACGCATGGCTGGCCGCCGCCCCAGCTGAGTTGGTCGAAGGGTTTGACGGCTGAAGTGCTGCCTCGCCGCGATCGTGCTCGGGCAGGGCGAGACATACCGCCCAGTTTGACGCGGGCGGATCACTGCGACGACGTTCGTGACGTGTGGGAGCGAGCCAACACGCCACCACCATCGAAACACGAAGAGCTTCCGCTCTCCCTCAGGTGCGGGTCAGACTCTGAGCAACCACTTGGATCAGTTTCAGTGTTCGAGCATCCACGACCGTGCCCCGGGACATCCCCGATCACGTGCGACGAGAGTGACGCCATGCCCAATTTCACCGTCGTCCTGGGGATGACCAACGGCGAACACGGTCGGACGCCGCCTCGGTGACGCCCGGTACCAAGCGACGGCCGACGCGGCCATCCGCGACGTCCGTCCGGTCGAATTCTCAGGCCCCTCGTCGGATCGAAGCGTTGAGGACAACGACGGCAACCTTTCCTCCCGCCGCCGCAGCGGCGCCACCTAATTGAGCACGTAGATCGTCGATGCCAGCGAAGCGAGCAGCGGCGTTCCGACGCCGATCAGATCTGTCAGCCCAAGGTTCCTGGTCGAACCAAACGACGATGTAGATGCCGTATTCGGTTTGGAAGTCAGCCATGTAGCGCCCTACGAGCTGGCTGCTGACCGAGTCGATTACCCCGGCGTTCCAGGTTCCTTTCACCTCACCCGGAATCTTCACTGAGGCCGTCCCCTCTCGTGCGACATCTGTAGGGATGGCTTCGAAGCGGAGGTCGGTACGTTCAGGCAGCCCAGACGGCCTGATACGACGGACCTGGACCTCGCGGTTGACGACCGCACCTGCATGGCCGAGCCTGTCATTCAGTTCGATGGCCAGGTAGTCGGAGATCTCCTCTTCGGTCTTGGGTCGCGCCGCGTGTGTATCCCATAGGAGTGGCGCTGATGGGGTGTCGCCCTGCAGGCGGGCCTGGATGCCTTCCAGGGCCAAGAGGGCGGCGTTCTGAAGGTCAGCGTCCGTGCGGACCAGTCGCACCGATTGACTAGCTGTAAGTTGATCAAGCTCTTGCGGGCTGAGCGGCTGCCAGGACTGATCACGGAGAATCCGCTTGGCGTCGATCAGGACTCGCTTCAACCAAGTCTCCTCCGGCAGGGCGTCGCAGAGTGCCTGGATGGCTTGAACAGCGCTGGCCGTGCCTTTGAGTCGGAGTCCTTCGAGCAGCGCGTCACGCCAGTTTGCAAGAGCCTCGCGCGGGCCGACCCCGTGAACGTCGTCGAACTGTGGGTCCTCTGTGGGAGGGAAGAGCTCACGGAGGCGGAGATACAGGTCGCCAAGGCTGGCGTCATCTAGGTCGGGCACCTTGCGGTCGTAGACGAAACGGTTCGTGAGGAAGGCCTTCTTGATGAACTCCGGATCGGTCTCCAGCAGCGTTCGCAGGCGTGGCCATCCGGCCGTGGGCGCGTGCTGGAGCAGCGTCATGGCTGCTTCTGCCGCGCGATCGGAGTCACCGATCCGCTCCGTGTCGCCGATCCAGCGGAGCAGCACGGGTTCGACCAGACTGATCCAGCCGCCTGCGAGGAGGGCGTCGAGCAGGCTGTCTCGGGTTTCCTTGGCTGTTGCCTCGTCCAGCCTTGAGACCAGCTCGCTGGCAAGGTCTTCCGACATGAGCGCGGCCAACTCGGTTCTTGCGAAGACGTGCTTCTGCTCGGCGATGTCACGGTCGATGAGCGCGAGGAGAGTCGAGACCATCTCGGGGCGGGCGTGCTCGGCTGCCAGTTCGATCAGGGTGGTCTTGTCGTCGGGCTTGGCGCCGTTAACCGTGACAGTCCAGTCGATGATGATCGGAGCCCATTCCTGCCAGATGGCGGACGGGAGAGCCGCTAGCGCGGCGGGTCGTTCTCGGAGCAGGAGTACCAGGGCGCGGTAGCCCGCCCGCGCGGGGTGGAACATGACGTCCTTGGTCAACCAGCGATCAGGTTCGCACCGCCCGTCGCGCAGGTACTTAACCGACGCCGCAACGAGGTCGGCATGAGTGGTCGCGGGGAGGGTCTTCCACCGAGGATGCTCGGTGAGGTCGGGCTGGAACTCGTCCATGAACCGCTGCGTGCCAGGTCGCACAGTCACCAGGCGCACTGCGTACCAGTACGCTTCGACGTCGCCGCCGACGGCACTCTGCGCGAGCGCGGCGATCTTTGGGTTGACCCAGGCGTCCTTCGCCTCGGTTGCCCTCCGCTCCTCTCGCTTCCTTCGGCGATCGGCCCACTGAGCCCACTGAGCACGTGCCTGCGCCGCTTCCGGTGAGGCGAGCAGCACTACGGCGCGCCATGAGCTGAAGATTTCCGCCGCTGGGTCGTTATCCGACAGGCCCAGCACCACGTCGCTGTGTGCCACAAGATCGGGGCGGTACAGGTAGTGCAGCGCGGTGGCGATGTTGGTGCGAAGGGTCCCGTCGGCGTATCGATATTGCTCGATGAGCCATTCAAGATCGGCCTCCGAGAGCAGACGTAGTCCGTGATTCGATAGGTGGTCGCTCATGGCCCAGGTCTGTTCCTTGGTTGCCTCGGCCAGGAGCACGAGCGCCACTCCTCGTCGCTGATCGTCGTTCAGTTCTGGGGCCGGGTCGAGCGCGCGCTCGCTGAAGAGCGGCTCGTAGTCCTCGGCGCGTTGAAACGCCACGTGTCGCAGCGCTTGGCGAGCGTGCGGGTCCTCGAGATGGCTGATGCACAAGCGAGTGACGGCGTCGACCAGGGCCGCGAACCGGCTGTCGTTGAGCCTGTCAGGGTTTGAGAGGACCCAATCGCAAGCGGGGGCGAGGTCTGCGTCTGTCAACTCCGCGGCGAAGTGGCGTACGAACGTGGAGTACATGCCGATAAAGTTGCGGGGATGACGGGGGCTGAGCATTGCGAAGACTTCTGCAGTGGTGATGGCATGCGGCCAGGACGCCAATAATGCTGCGCCCTCGAGCTCATGGTGAATGGGGCTCTCCGCGCGACTTGTTCCCGACGGTTTGAGCAGACCGACCAGCGCAGTGCTCGGGCTCTTCTCGGAGAGGTCGCGCACATCGAGCGCTGCCGACACCCGCAGGCTCACCTCGGCCGTCGGGTTCAACGCGAGGGCGGTCAGGTCGGGGACAAGTTCAGTGAGTAGGCATTGGCGTGCGATGCGCAGCGCGAGCCGTCTGGCATCGTCACTTTGGTCCGCGAGCGCTTGACGAACCTGGGCCGCCAGGCCCGCATGGCCGAGTCCGGTCAAGTCGAGGTTGTACTCGTCATAGAACGTGCCAGCGCGCGCCGCTGCGAAGAGCGCGTCGACCAGCTCAGCCCTCAGCGATTCCTCGGGGATGTCTGCGTTCTGAAGAAACGCCTGGGGGTCGCGGGTGATGAAGGAGCGGAACCGAGTCGGCGCCATCGCGACCAACCACGTGGCGACCTGCCGTACTCGCGGATACATCTGCCCGTCCTCGGCGAACAGCAGAGACTCGATCTGCTGGTCGTCGAGCGAGCTTGCAAGCATCCACCGCACGGTCAGGTAGTCAGCGAACGTTGCATGTGCCCACCCCAGCCGAGACTCGCCGTTGCCCGTGAACAGGCCCGTTCGCAGCGTTGCATCAACGACTTCCGAGGAGGTCGCGTGCGCCTGTGCGACGAAATCCGTTGGCAGGCACTCATCGACGGTGATCGTCGCGTCCTCAGCCTCAGCGATGTGGCCGATCCAGATCGACGGACGGCCCCCGAAGATCGAGATCGCCGCAATTCGCGATGCGACCCTGAGCCGTTCGGCGGCGCTGCCGGCGGCGAAGCCTGTGCCATGCCGGATCGGATTCATCTCATCGGCTAGCGCCAGAAGGCCCTTGTCGTACAGCTCTGAGGCGCTTTGCGGGAATCCGCCGGCGGGGTCGATCGCGGCTCGCAGCAGGTTCAGCGTCAACGGTCGCGCAGCTAGGGGCACTACACGGGCGGCTTCGACCGCGGTCAAGACGTCGATCGGATCGACGCCGGCTGCTCGAAGGAGCGTTGCTGCGTCGTCGCGTCGCAGCGGCAGCAGCTCCTGGACGCGGACGCTGTCCTCGCCAAACCCCACCTCCAGCGCCTCCCGCAGGAATGCTGGCCAGTTCGCGGTTCGGCATGCGACCCGCAGGTATAGCCGAGAGCAGTCACATTGGTTGAGAAAGTCGACGAGAAGGCGTGGCAGGGTCTCGACGCGGCTATATGCCTCGTCGAAGCCGTCAAGGCTCAGGCACAGCTCGCCGCGCCCCTTTCTCCACACCGCGAGTTCGGCGCTCTCGAAGACACGGCTCACCAGCCGCTCCTCGCTGCTGAAGGAACCCAGGTCGAAATGCTGTACCGGAACGCTCAGATCGGGCCGGAAGTCCCGACCCTCATTGAGCGCACTGGTCTTGCCGATGCCGGGCTCCCCCAACAGCACAAGACATCGAGTACGAGCAAGATCGCGCGTGGAGGTTATGCGAGCGTTGATCGAGTAGAACGTGCCATCGGAGGGCTCGGCCAGCCAGCCGTCCTGTGTCAGCTCGTAGGCCTCGCCAGAGGCGACCCAGAATCGCTCAAGGCTGACGATAGCGCCGGAACTATTCATGCCCTGACTCCTGTATCCCAGACCGGCTCGCCCAAAGACTGAGCACCATCCCCTGCGCCACAGCGCCAGCCGGTATCAGATTGAACATTAGCGTCGCAGAGATCCTCGAGGGAGGCCATGTCGGGTCCGAGTCCGCAGCGCGTCTTAACGCCGCCAGCGGCGCTGGTCCTGACGTCGTCAGCGTTGATCTGTCCGAGTGCCTCGCCGTGTTGGCGGCGAGCATGGCCTGGCCTCGCTTGGGTCGTCGCGTGAGGTGTCGCATGTCCACCGCATCGAAGCTGCCGCCGTCCCAGCCACTATCGATGACGACCGCAGAGATGGCCGCGGTCTCGCTCCTGGCCCACTACTCGGGTCATACCCACGAGCTGTACTCCTACCAGCTGTGCCGCTGGTTCACGTGGTACCAGACGAACGGGCTGGATCCGCTGATCGGGATCCAACGTGCCCACGTGAAGCTCTACATCCGCAACCTGGGCGAGGCCGGTCTCATGGCGTCCTCGATCAACACGATGATGCACGGACTCCGTGGCTGCTTCCGGTTCGCCCACATCGACAGACTGATCCCGGCCGATCCCGCCGTCTACGCACGGCTGCCCAAGGTGCACACAGACGAATCCCGAACCCACGCCTCGACCGGCTCGAACTGATCCGCTTCCTTCAGCTCGCCCAGACCATCACCGTCCACCACGGTGCCCTGGCCTACCTGTTGGGCGTCAACGCGCTACGTGCCTCCGAAGCAGCAGCAGTCCGGATCGAGGACTACACCGAGACACTGCGGGGCCACCGCGTGCTCCACCTGGTCGGCAAGGGCGACAAGCCCACGACCATGCCGATCACCGTCCCCGTCCTCCGCGTTCTGGATGCCTGCCGCGGCGAACGGACCACCGAACGACTCATCTTGCGACCCACGTCAGGCAAGTCGATCGACCGACGCGACGCGTACCGGACGGTCACACGGGCCGCAAAGGCTGCCGGAATCCCTCGGCACATCAGCCCACACTCGTTACGGCACGCAGCGATCACCAACGCCCTCGACGCAGGTGTCCCGCTCCGCGATGCCCAGATCCTGGCCCGGCACGCAGACCCCAGAACCACCGAACACTACGACCGCGCCCGCGGGAACCTCGACAGCCACGGAGTCCACTTCCTCACTGCCTACGTCGCCGGCGTCTGACCACTCAGCATCATGAGCACATCAGCTACGCCCACTATGCTGCGCACGGGCCTACTAACCCTCGCTGTCACACGCAGGCCGCGTCTCAAGGAGGGCGATTTACGGCCCCGGAACCTGTAAGTCGCGAGTCGTCAGGATAGCCTGACGAGCAATTGGGTTACGCGAGCAAGGGCGTCGCCGTGACAGATGGGAAACTGATCCACCGTGGCGAGCAATCCGGCCGAGACTGCAATTCGCATCGTTCTAGCTCGAAGCGAAGCACAGATCCCGAGGCCAGATGGGCAGTTGGTACTTGCCGCGGTTGCAGATGGAGGCACCTGGAACGACTTTTCCAAGAACTTCAATGCCCATCTGCATTTCGTTGGATTTGAAGAAGAATACGCTCCGCTAGCAATGAAACTAATGTTTGCCGATGAGTTGCGCACTGACACCAAGGTGCAGACGCTCCTGCGCGATCGCGGGCACGTGAACATTGAGATTCTAGACGAGATATTCGTCTCTGCACTTGCGGACCTCACGAGCTACAAGACGATAGTCGAGCGAATAGGATTCGGCAACGCGTTTGCTTCCTTGCGATCGTTGCACGATATCGTCGTTACCAGACTAGAGGGGGTGGATAGCCCGACAATTGGCCTAGCAGAAACTGTCAATTTTACCGAAGGAGTACTTCGCAACGCTGACACTTGGGTAGCCGTACGACAGGGCGCCCGCTACCTCAGCCCAATTTTATCGCACGATGTCGAAGATTCGGCCCAGTCTTTTGAAGTCAGAGCGAGCCTTGCGGGGATGCCTGGCGACCACGTACTCGACGCCGATTTTGGCGTTGACTTTCCACTCTCGAGGCGATCGCTCGTGCTGGTTGGCGAGAACGGGGTTGGGAAGACCCGACTCTTTCAGGCACTAATCGAGGGTCTCCAAGAAAGGCAAACTTGGGATGGTGACGCGGCGTCCGATGACACGGCGACGTTCGACCCCAAACCCATATTCTCAAGACTCGTGGTCTTTTCGTCGGCCGCCTCAGACTCCTATCCCTCTCAACTTCCACCGTGGCGGGGTGTGGATTATAGATTTCACCGAATGGCTGGAGGACCGGCGACCGGCGCGGACACCTTAGCGCAGTCGTTTATCGATTGTGTCCGGATGGATGCTGCTGATGAGGACCTGGCAGGCATGAAACGAGTGGATCTCCTAGACGAGGTTCTGGAACCTCTTGGCGTCAAGAGTCACCTTCATGTCGAAGTCAAGGACGACCCCGACGAGGAGGCCCCTCACTTGCCCACCCCTACCGTCCACAACGGTTCCAGATATCTGCCGTTCTTCTCAATCTCGGGCGAGCAGCGCCGCCTCCGCCTCCAAGCAAGAATGATTTCGAACGCCGAGCCCAAAGTTATCGATGCATCGGGACGGGTGCGAGACCTGAGTAGTGGCGAGCAGGCTTTGGTGCGTTTCGCCGTGCAGGCTGCTGGTTCGGTGCGACCAGGGTCGCTGTTACTGTTTGATGAACCAGAAACTCATCTGCATCCGCGATATGTGTCACAATTCATGTCGATGCTTGACCGACTCTTGGGCTCGGCAAGTTCGGTTGCATTGATAGCTAGCCATTCTGCATACGTGGTCCGCGAAGTGCCCGCACGGAGGGTTCGGATTATCCGAACTACCAATCCTAGCGAGGTTACGATTGAACCCCCCGGCCTACAGACATTTGGTGCAAGCATAGACACGATTTCCCAGTTTGTCTTCGGAGACCTTGCGCTAAAGCATCGCTATCAAAGCCTTCTGGACCAGTGGATGGAATCTACGCTGGACCCGTCTGTCGAGGCCTTTCGACAGCGTTTCCAAGATGATCTTAACGCCGAGACTCTCTCGTACCTCGCACAAATCTTGTCAGAACGCCGAGAAGAGTGAAACACTTACCATTCCCGCCAGGCGCGGGTGACGACGTGATAACTCGCCAATGCAATAAGCAGGGGTGGAATGGCTTCCGCTCGCGGTGGCTGGCCGCTGCTTCAGCCTACAGAAACGGCCAAGGAAATCCCTGGGTCGTGAAGCCGGCCAACTTTACTGAAACCGAAGGAACAGAGCTGAGGAAGCTCTACGATAGCCGTCGCAAGAATGGCCCCATCGCTCGCATTCGACGGCCGCCCGGCGGCTTTTCGAGTTGCCCAATGTGCGGTTCTTCAGGTGGCAGATCTTTGGATCACGCCCTACCTAAAGCAGAATATCCAGAATTCTCGATTCTACGTGAGAATCTGGTCCCTGCCTGTACGATCTGCAACAGTGACGAGAAAGGCGTTGGGCATTCGGGGACTGTTCCCTCAGAGCGGCTGATTCATCCGTACTACGACGATTGGGCCTCGCAACCCCTATGGCAGGTCGCATTTGGCTACGACTTGACAGCCGTGACCCTCTTGCCCGTCCCGCTTCCCACAATTCCTCATGCGAGGCGAACGACTGTTGAGTTTCATTTGTCGCAAGTTCTTGGTGATGAATGGAGAGAAAGCGCCCGCCGATACTGGGGTATCCTGCCCGCGCACATTAGGAGGAGGGTTTCCGGCGCCATCGATGACGAGGCAGCTCGAGCGGAACTCTCAGTTCGACTCCGAGAGGAGGTAGAGGAATCCGATGAAAATGGTTGGCGGCCAGCCTTCTTGCGTGGGGTGCTAAACGATGATCGAATCCCTTCGTTCTTAGCGACTCAAGCGAACAAGTTGCCCGCGAGCTAGGTTGACGTCTCATTGGAACCACGCGCCAGGTCGGCTGAGTCTCGGCAGGTCAGCGCACCTGACCCCGGCGCACGCCATGGCGGGACAACTTCGCCAGATACGACTCGACGCTGAATGCGTGCGCGTCCTTCCGCCGCCAGTGGGGCGCACCAACCGTGTCGAGACTTGAGGCGGTGCTGGACGGAAGTGCAAGTGGCCGATGCCGCACCGATCGGCAGGAGCACTGCGGACACCGGACAGTGACCGGCTAGGGCACGACGGGCCTGAGACACATGACCCTTCAGCACTGCTCCCCACATCCACCAGTCCCAGATCGCCACCCCCGATTCGATGCGTCAGACGATGAGCTCGTTCTGCCCGGGCGTCGTCGTGGTGACAGCCCTGGGCGCCGACGCGACGCCGGCCGAGGCACGTCAGGCACACTGCAGGAGTGTCCGACCCCCTGCGCAGTCTGCTCGCCGCGCCGCCCGATCTCCCGGTCACCGCCGGCTTGGCCGCTCTCGACGAGGCGCTTCGTGCCCACGGAGCCGCGGTGGTCCATGCACCGCCAGGCACCGGCAAGACGACCTTGGTCCCGCCCGCGGTCGCCGAGGTGGTCGCCGGACGGGTCGTCGTCACGCAGCCCAGCCGCATCGCAGCCCGTGCTGCTGCCCGTCGGCTGGCACACCTGCTGGGCGAACCGGTTGGCGAGACGGTCGGATACTCCGTGCGCGGAGACCGACGCACCAGTCGACGTACACGTGTCGAGATCGTCACGACCGGCCTGCTGCTCCGGCGGATCCAGCACGATCCCGAACTGGTCGGCGTCGGGGCTGTCGTGCTCGACGAAGTGCACGAGCGCCACCTCGACGCCGACCTGACCTTGGCGCTGCTCATCGACGTCCGAGCCCACCTGCGTGACGACCTGTCCCTGGTGGCGATGTCGGCCACCATCGAGGCCGAACGGACCGCCGCCCTGCTCGGTGGGGTCGAGTCCGCTCCGGTGATCCGCGTCCCGGGTGCTCTGCACCCGGTCGAGGCGGTCTGGTGCCCGCTGCCTGCGGGGGTACGCCGCACCGACGAGCGGGGCATCACCCCAAGCTTCCACGACCACGTCGCAGCGACCGTACGTCGTGCGCTCATAGAGCACGAGGGTGACGTCCTGGTCTTCGTGCCGGGTGTCGCGGAGGTCGAGGCGACCGTACATCGCCTAGCCGGCGTGGACGCGGACGTGCACGCCCTGCACGGACGGCTGTCCGGCGCCGAGCAGGATCGTGCGCTCAGCGAGGGCCCGCGTCGACGAGTGATCGTCTCGACCGCGGTCGCCGAGTCGTCGCTGACCGTACCTGGGGTACGTGTCGTGGTGGATGCCGGATTCTCGCGCGAGCCGCGCACTGACCACCGTCGCGGACTGGCTTCTCTGGTCACCGTCGCGGTGAGCCGGGCAGCGGCCGAGCAGCGGGCAGGTCGGGCCGGACGGCTGGGGCCGGGGGCCGTGCTGCGTTGCTGGTCCGAGGCGGAGCACGCGCATCTGGCCGCTCACCCGGAGCCCGAGATCGCCACCGCCGATCTGACGGCCTTCGCCCTGGAGGTGGCGTGCTGGGGCAGTCTCGACGTGCGCGATCTGGCGCTGCTCGACCAGCCACCGGCGCATGCATTGTCGTCAGCCGAGGAGGTGCTGGTGGATCTGGGGGCGATGACCGAGGATGGGAGAGCCACCCCGCGAGGCCGGGTCATCGCCGGCGTGCCGACCGACCCCAGGCTGGCGCGTGCCCTCATCGACGGGGCTGGTCTCGTCGGAGCCAAGCGCGCCTCAGAGGTGGTCGCGATGCTGAGCGAGGACGTACTCGCTCCCGGCGGCGACCTGGTTGCCGCGCTCCGGTCGCTCCGTGGCAACCAGCGTGCGGGCTCGTGGCGCAGCCAGGCCACCCGCCTGGAGACGATCGTCGAGAAGCAGGGCACCACGGGCGGACGGAGCAACGCGTCGGACCATTCCCAGGCAGCCCGAGCACTCACCGATGACGTGGCGGTGGGGCTGGTGGTGGCCCTGGCGCATCCGGACCGGATTGCGCGCAAGCGTTCGAGTGCCTCGAGCTACTTGATGACGTCCGGAACGGGCGCGGCGCTCGATCCGCGTGCCCCGGGGCCCTTGGTCGGAATGGAGTGGCTCGCGGTCGGAGACGCGGAGCGACGGCCCGGGCAGCGTGAAGCCCGGATCCGATCGGCGGCCCCGCTCACCGAGGACCTCGCGCTGGAGGCGGCCGGGTCCCTGTGGACCGAGGTGGACGAGGTCACCTGGACCGAAGGGCGGGTGCTGGCGCGCCGACGTACGCTGCTGGGCGCGATCGAACTCCGCTCCGTCCCGCTCAGCGATCCACCCGCGCAGGCCGTGGCCGACGCGATCCGAGAGGCGGTGGCGAGGGAGGGAATCGCTCTCTTCGCCTGGTCGGAGGCGGCCACGGCGCTGCGCGACCGCCTCGACTTCCTGCACCGTGCGCTCGGTGACCCGTGGCCCGATGTGAGCGACGCGGCACTGACGCAGAACCTCCAGTCGTGGCTCGGTCCCCAGCTGGCGCGGGTTCGCTCGGCCCAGGATCTTCGTCGCGTCGACGTGGCTGCCGCGCTACGGGCGATGGTGCCGTGGCCGCAGGCAGGCAGGCTCGACGATCTGGCTCCCGAGCGAGTTCAGGTCCCCAGTGGGTCGAGCGTGCGGATCGACTACTCCGCCGAACAACCGGTGCTCGCTGTGCGCATCCAAGAGGTCTTCGGCTGGACCGCAGCGCCGGCCCTCGCGGACGGCCGGGTCCCGCTCCTGCTGCATCTGCTCTCCCCCGCGCGACGCCCGGCAGCCGTCACTGCAGACCTGGAGTCCTTCTGGGACAACGGCTACCCCGGCGTTCGTGCTGATCTGCGCGGGCGCTATCCCAAGCACGCCTGGCCGGAGGATCCCCGCAGCGCACCAGCCACCGCGCGTACGAACAACCCCCGCCGCCGAAGGTGAGCAGCGGGTCGACTCGCCGACCGACGTGGGCGAGCCATCTCTGCACATGGAGGAGACCCCGATAGCGTCGAGGGGTGGCCAGTCCTCGCCGATCCAGTGCTCGCCGCCGCGGCGGGCGTACGCGCCGTAGCGGGACGCGGCAACCGAACCGGCCGCTGCCCGCCGTCGGTCCGGGCGAGCGGCTGTGGGTGCTCGACGTTCCTTACGGCACCCAGGTCGAAGGCGCCGCGTGGCACCCGGGAGTCAAGACCCACCTGTACGTCGGGCGCGCGCTGCCGGCGCACCTCGCGCCGTACGCGCCGCGTCCGTACACGCTCGGTCGGTTCATCGAGAGCACCCTCACTCCCGACATGCCGACACGGAGCCTCGAGCCGACCGAAGCGCTCGAGCCGCGGCAGATCCAGTACGAGGCTGCTGACGCTATCGCGGCGCGTGCTGCGGCAGGCGGACGGCAGTTCCTGCTGGCCGACGAGCCCGGCGTGGGCAAGACGATCTCCGCGGTCCTCGGGGCGACAGCGGTGGGCGACCTCCGCGGTGCGCGACGGGTGCTGGTCGTGGCCGACCGCCCTGCCGCGATCACGATCGGCCACTGGTGCCGCACGATCGCCGCGCTTGGCGACGGCGGTCTCGAATGGGTCGTGATCACGTGGGACCGCCTGGAGAAGGTCAAGGATCACGCGTGGGACGTGATCATCGCGGACGAGGCGCACGCGCTGCGACGTACGACGACGAAGCGGTGGAAGCTCTGGGCGCGGATCTCGGGCCACGGGCGGCCGCACGACAAAGCCCCCTTCGTCATCGCGACGACCGCGACGCCCGGGCACACGCCGCTCGACCTGCCCTACCTCGCCCCGGCCTATGCGCAGGTCCTCGGCGAGCCGATGCAGGAGTGGACCTCGGCGACCCAGCCCGGCGCCACGTTCGCCACCGCGCTCGAGCGCAACGGGATCGGGGTCGAGCGGGGACGCTACGGCGCAACCTGGACCGCCGATCCGGCGCGGCGCGCCGCCGACCTCAAGCTCGTACGCGGCTGGCTCGAGGACGAGCGACCGCCCGCGATGCTGCACCGCGCGGCACCATGGGGACCGGTGCCGATCTCCGGCATGCCGGTGGCACTCACGCCGTCGGAGCGGACGGCGTACGAGGCCGAATGGGGAGAGTTCTGCCGCGAGATGGACATCGCCCGGCGTGGCCGCAATGTCGCAAAGGGGCGGGCAGCGCTGCTGCGCTTCCGACAGAAGGCCGGGCTGATCCGCGTCGACTCCACGGTCGCCTGGATCGTCCAGCAGGTCGAGGCCGAGCGACAGGTGGCGTGCTCGGTCGAGTTCGTCGCGACCGCCGCCGACCCGATCGCCGACCGACTGCGTGACTCCGGCCTCGAAGTCGCCACGATCTACGGTCGCGACCGGTTCGACGCAGAGGCCCAGCGGCTCCGGTTCCAGACCGGACAGGCGAAGGTCTGCGTCTTCACCACTGTCGCCTCGATCAGCCTGCACGCCGGTGAAACCCTCGCCGACGGTCGCCGGGCCAGCAGCGAGCCGCGGGTCGGCGTCTTCCACCAGGCCCGCTTCTCAGGCATCGCGGGACGGCAGGTGACCGGCCGCACCCACCGCGACCACCAGCTCTCGCCCTGGCACATCGCCTACGCCGAGGGCACCGTCGAGGAGCAGGTCGGCAGGGTGATGGTCGAGCGGATCGCTGCCGCCTCTGACACGGTGGGAGGCGACACCACCGGCCTCACCGGCGTCGCCCAGCTCCTCGGCGCCGACTGGCTTCCCTCCACCACCCTGACCGAGGACGGCGACTGACTTCTCGGCTCCTGCAAGCCACACCGTCACCGTGGAGACACCCATGCAGAGGTGAGGCGGCATTCCGCCGCCTATGCCGGGCGCAATCGCCTGCCGAGTTGAGTGTCCGCTGGCCGCGGGGATCGGGCATGCTGCATCTGTGAGTGACGCATGCAATCACGGGGCCACCCTCGCGGCGGCGCGCAGCCGACGAAGTGCCGATCGTGCTCGTGCGATACAGGACGCCTTCGTCGATCCCCACGCAGACGAACTCCTCGCACAGATGCTCGACGGATCTGGCGACCTCGTCTTTGCCAAGCCATTGATCGCCGCTCACCTCGGTGATCTGGCCGGGACCCGTGGGGATGCCGCTCTCCGTCGCGCCATCCAGGCAACAGGCCCCGGCACACGGGATACGCGCTGCGCATCACTCCTAGCACTGGCGAAGCGAGCTGGTGCTCTGGCCACCCCAGACCTCATGGAGGGGTTGGCCGCGCCTGACGCGAGCGTAAAGAACTACGCCATCATCGGCCTCGCTGGAGCTGGCGACGACCAGGCGTGGAGCCAAGCGCTCGGTTACCTGCGCTCGGTCCTCCGACGCGCGCGCCGGGCACACGGAAGATCCCAAGTTGCCTACGCCTTGGCGTACTTGGCCCGACATGTGGCTGATGGTCCCCGCAGGCGCGACCTGGCTGCCTTCGTGCGCAGACACTGGGATGCCATAGACGAGGGTGCATGGTTCGAGGCGTTGTGGCCAGAGGCTGCGCCTAGTGGACCAGCCCTCGAAGCGGTCCCGGCGCCGAGCGGTGAGGCGATTCAGGCTTGGGCGCGCGAATCATTGTTCAGACCGCTCGGCGCGCCGCCTGCATGACCCCAGCCGCCACAACGAGGGCGCGGCCCAACGCCAGCGTGGCTTATGTGTCCAATCGCCACCATCCGGCACCTCAGCCAGGTGCTTCGATCCGCCGCCAGAGCGGCCAAGCGTGGTCGCCCAGCGGGACTAGCTCTGATGCTCAGCCTGCACAATCGACGATCCAGCGACCCCTACTGTGAGGACCATGTCGAGCACTAACGGCCCTGGCGCCGAGATCGACGGCGGTGCGTCACGGCCGTCGATCGAACGCTTCGCCGCCCTAGTCCCGCGCGAGGTCGCCACGCGCTCCGGCGTCGTGTTCTACTCAGGTCGCGACGCCTATAGCAGCCCATCGCCGCTCTACCTCCTGGGCCTCAACCCTGGCGGCGACGCCGACCTCATCGGCGGCACGATCGAACATCACCTCGAAGTTGCCCTGCGCGACGAGCCAGACAACTGGTCGCGCTACCGCGACGAACCGTGGGGACCAGGGGCGAAACCCGGCACCTGGGGACTCCAGCCGCGCGTGCTGCACCTCCTCGACCGGCTCGGCCTCGATCCCGGCGAGATCCCATCAGGCAACCTGGTCTTCCCCCGCAGCCGCCAGGCCGTCCACATTGAGGACGAACTCAACATGCTCGCCGATGCCTGCTGGCCGGTCCACCAGGCGGTCATCGAAGAGCTGGAGGTCCGCGTGGTCGTCTGCTTCGGAGCACGCGTCGCTGACTACGTGCGGGTAAAGCTCGGCGCCTTCGACGAGCCATGGGGAACCTTCGTCGAACAGAACCGTCGCGGATGGACCAGTCGTGCGTATGCCGGCACGGGCGGCGTGAACGTCATCCAGGTAACCCACCCTGGCCGAGCAGACTGGCGTAACCCGGCAGCGGACATCACCCCGCTGGTCCAGGAAGCCATCGCGCGGCCTCGCTAGCCGCGCGCCTTGCACCCCGGTCCAGTCATTGAACAGCCGGCGCACGCTTGAACCGGCTCAAGCGACCGCGAAGCTGCGTCACACAGCCGCTTGCCGGGCGACCGAGCCACAACCTTGAGGTCGCCGCGTCCTTCAACCGCGGCGTACCGATCACGGCCGAGAAGCCGTCGCACCGCGTCAGCGTGGCCATCCGGACGTTCAACTCATGCCGATGAGCAGGCATTCGACTACTCGCGGATCCGGTAGACCGGGTTGCCGCTGTTGATGTCGACCACCCGGGTGTCTCGGATTCGATAGACCAGGTTGCCGCTGTTGATATCCACCACCCTGTCTCCTCGAATCCGGTAGACCGGGTTGCCGCTGTTGATGTCGACCACCCGGGTGTCTCGGATTCGATAAACCGGATTGCCGCTGTTGATCTCTACCCAACGCGTCATGACCCCATCTTCCCTCGCACTGCGTTCTGGATCGCGCTGGCGGGCAACTCCGTCGCGTCAGCGCCCTGCAGACGGGCGACGACGATCGCGTAAGACCCGACCGTTCGCAGTCGCTGGATTGGCGCCACCGTTCAGACGGATTCCACGTCGGCCTGATGGATCCATCGGGCGAGGAGACTGAACGCCGCCAGTTGCTCCAGTGCGAGCTGCTCCTCGCCGCCGTCTTGTGGCACGTGCATTCCTGGGTTGCGGATGGCTGCGTACAGGCCTTCTGCAAAGGACCGCGCTCCCCGGTGCAGGCTCTGGTAGGTCTTGCTGCCGTCGTCCTTCATGAGCCGAAAGCGCGGCATACCCGCCTTCGGCGGATCAAGGGAGAACGCTTGGTTAAACAGGTCCGTCTCGGAGACGTCGACGCGCGCGAGCTTCACCTGCGCCTCCGAGTTGACGCGGAGCGCCGCCTGCATCACCGCTTGGTGATAGAAACCGTTGCTCCAGTAGCTCTTGCCGTTCTCCCATGCCCACGGATGCAAATTGGCAGCGTCCATGTCGGGGGCGTTGTCGCCGAGCTTCTCGGCAAGTTCCGCCTCGCGGTGCAACGCCGCTTTCGCGCGAGCTGCCTGGTCGCGAAGCCAGGCAAACTCCTCGTCCTTCACGGGACGCTCCTTGCGCCAGCGGGGCAGCACGCGGTCAAGAATCTGCTCGACAACGTGTGCGCGCTGCGATGCGTCCGTCTCCGAGCTTCGCATGTGAGTTCCGAACACCACGACTCCAGAACCCGGACGATTGTCGTAAGCGACCTGGTCCGTCGCCCGGATGAAGCCGTCAATCTCATCGATTGCCCACGCGGTGTCCAACTTTGCCATGTGCCCATTTTGCCCGAAGCACCGACACAACGAGTCAGGATTCACCTGACCGACCCCGTGGCCCGGGCCCTGCTCGTGTGTCTTGCCGGAAGCGTCTGCGTCGCACCGCCGCAACAGTGGCACCATCCCGATACCGCAAGAACTGTGGTCATGCGCCGATGCCACCGGTGGAAAATGCCGCGAGGTGCCGTTCCTCAAGCAGATCAACCAAATCTTGCTCATTAGCCAACCCAAGAAGATCATCACGCGTAAGGACGACAAGGCGACATCTGAGAGCTTGTGCCGTCATGGCTAGGGAGTGTGCGTGTGTGAGTTCGTCATTGTCACCCGTTAGCCCGTTTGACGCAACAATCACCGCAAGCTCGGCAGAGCGGCTCAAACAGATGTAAAGAAAGTAGCCAACAGCCTTGCTATCGACTGGGTCGGAGTAGTTCTTGCACTCAACCAGGAACTTGTCAGGAAGTCCGGGAAAGCCCCCTCGGTTCGCAACCGCTAGGTCGATCTGCTCGGAGCCTAAGAACGATGCAGAATTGTGCACGACGAGTGTATTCGGAACGGACTCGAAGACGTACTTGAGCAACAACTCGAAGCGCTCGCCCTTCGCCTGAGCGTGCGGGGCATTATCCGAGGCGTCCATCATCTGCTTCACAACTTGCGGGTCGAGGCCGCTCATAGTGCATGCACCGCTCGATTACGAGCCGCAGATAGCACTCGGCCAAGACTTTCGGTTTGGAGCCCGCGCATCAACTCGTCAATGCCAATCACGAGCACCATCGGTACAGGCCTCACGCGCGATGAACTCGCGAGACGCGCATCATCGAAGACCAAAACTCCGAGTGCCGCTCCCCGCTCCATCACCGCGGTCTGCAGTTTTCGAGCAGCGGACGCCAGTGCCTGCGGAGTCTCGGCCGTCTTGCATTCGACAACGATAGGGCCTGTCGCGAAATCAGTTCCAGGAACAGAAGCAGCGAAGTCAAACTGATCTCGTCCGTATCGGTCGTGCGCAAAGACATTCGCCTCGGCGCTACGCATCAGATGTTCAACAAGTTGCTCGAAGAGCTCGGATCGAACAGCCCCGTCCTGAATCGCCCGCACATCACGCAGCTCGCGATCGGCCCAATCAGTACTCGTGACTTTGGCACCCGATGGCAGAATGGCTTCATCGAGAGGACGCCGCACTGATTCCAGGAACGTGTCGACGTGAAACCTGATCGCCGAGGAGTTCTGCAGTCCTCCGAGAATCACAGTGACGTCTGGGAGAATTTCCGAGAAGGACGGCTCATCGGACAGGACCAACAAGGGTTGTTTGAGGGCACGCGCAAAACCGATGTCCAAGAAGACCGATGTCAGCTGGTCGCGGGGGCCCGACAGAACTGCAACGACCGCATCGGCCGGATCACCCGCGTCTGCCCATGTCGCCCACGCGCCCTCACCGCTGCTGACGATGTCCCCCACCCCCGAGGACTTCAGTACTTTCACAATCCGTGTTCGTTGGCGGCGATCGGCAACGCTTAAGAGTAAACGCATGCCGCGACCCTATCGATGGACACCGGACTTCACATGGCTATCGCTGATACCCGAGTCGGACAGGTTCGAGCTTCCACCATGCTCTCCGAGGCCTACGTCTTACCGCCGCCTGACGGACATGCTGATCTGCAGCGAGCAGCTACTCAGCCGGCCGCAGGTATCGCTCCAGCACCTGCGCCGTCGCCTTCGGCCCGTCGCCATCGACGTCGCGCAGCGGCTCGTCGAACCTGATCCACCCCATCCGCTCGATACCCTCGTCGAGTTTCGACAACACTGAACGGATCGTCTGAGGGAATCGACGTGATCTGACCAGTCGGCTCGGCTGGCCACGGTCCTGGGCCGACGTCCGGATCCTGCATCACTTGGACGCGCGATCCTGCTCGTACGTGGACACGGTCAGGAGTTTGACATGAAACCTTTGGAAGGGCAGGTCTTAGCCCCGATGAGTGCGTCAATCCGCCGCGCGTCGAGGTGGAGCGAACATCTACTCCCAAGCAGCATCGTCTACTCCCAAGCAGCATCGTCGCCGTACTTCGCCCAGGAAGCGTTGAGTCGACCCACGGGAGTCCTCCCATCATGTTCGACGTGGAAGTCGTACTGCGTGTTGCGAAGCACCATCCAAACGGTGTTCGCCAGATCTGCGTACTCGTCGTCTGTCATGTCGTCCTGGATCGTAAGTTTCACGTACCGCGCCATGGTCAAAGTGTGCCGTCCATGCGAGGCACAGGAATAGATGCGACGTTCCGCCGCCACCGGCGCTGGTCCCAACGCCTCTAGCGTTGACCTGTCCGAGCGCCTCCCCGTGTTGGCGGCGAGCATGGCCAAGCCTCAGTTGGGTCGTCGCGTGAGGTGCCGCATGTCCACCACATCGAAAACTGACGCCGTTCCAGCCGCTGTCGATGACGACCACAGCACGGACCACCGTTCCGTTGATCCAGCGCCCGGTGTCCGGCAAGCCGATCGATCGTCGCGACGCGTACCGGATGGTCACGCGGGTCGCGGAGGCCGCGGGGATACCGCGGCACATCAGCCCGCACTCGCTCCGGCACGCAGCGATCACCAACGCCCTCGTCGCAGGTCTCCCACTCCGGGACGCCCAGATCCTGGCCCGGCACGCGGACCCAGAACCACCGAACACTACGACCGCGCCCGCGGGAACTTCGACCGCCACGGAGTCCACTTCCTCACCGCCTACGTCGCCGGCGTCTGACCGCTCAGCAGGGCACGTCAACTTTGCCCAGGGTGACGCGGGGACGACTGGAACGCTCCCGGGCGTTGAGTAATCGTCGCGTGGTCAAGTCAGCTACGTCACAGACAGGTCGGTCGGGGTGACAACGCCAGGTTGACGGCGCCATTGATTCGCCGTCATCTGCCATACTGTAGCGGTCGGCGTTCTGGAGGCGGGTCGCCGATCCCCCGGCCAGGATGCCTCGGTAAGCCCGAGAGCGGATTTTTCTTGGTGATCGTCCCCGAAGTACTGCCGCGCTACGGCTCGTGCCACACGGCGAACACCAGGGGCGCAGGCCGGGGGTTACTTCTCGTCTTAACCTGATTCCTCCGTGGCGACCCGCAACCCCTCGAGGTTTCGCCCGAATCCACCGGACCACGCCTCTTTCCAGCTGACATGAGCGACGCTGTTACCTACTGCAGCAGCCAGGGCACCGAGTTCCGCCTCGACCGAGATAGAGCTCGGTCAGGACAAGAACGGCGCCGGAGACCACCTCGTGGAGTACGTCTTAGCGCCGAGAGCTAGCCGGATCCCCTAATCGGCGCGAACCACGTCGGCTGCCGCGCTGATGATGTCCGCTACAAGCAACAATGCCGTGTCGCAGTCCCGGACAACGGCTCCCGGGGATCTCTTGTGCCGGGCTACCGATGTGCTCGCGGGGTCGGCGTAGTCGAGGTCATGCACGATCGCGTTCCGTGCGGTGAAGAATGGATCGAGCTTGTCGATGCGCACCTTAGAGATCGCCGAGTTCGAGATGCCTAGGAGGTCTCGGACCCGTTCCCTGAGGTCGTTCGTGCCCTGATAGCTAGCTTTGGTCTTAGTTCGCACGTACAGGTCGACGAACCTGGCACGCGGATCTCGGTCCTTGATCGCGACCAGGAAGTCCGTGGTCGGAATTCGGCCTAGCTCGTCGAGGAACAGGTCGAACTTCTTCGATGCGGTTGTCCCCGGCCGAGCCAGGAGCGTAGGGAGGCACTGCGCCACCAGTGTCTGGCACGTCGCGTCGAGACCACTGGACGTGAAAACAAGCGCAGCGCGTAGAAGGTCTACTTCATCTCGAGCGAGTCTGCCTTGAGCGTTGGTACGGTCGGCCGACTTCTTCTCGTGAATGACATTGAAGGAGTCAATTAGGCCGCCAACGCTTGCATGGGTTGCCTCAAGGTATCGGCGTGCCCGGCGGATTTGTGGGCATTGCCCTCTGGGCGCTGCCGGCAGCGCCGCTAGCGCGAACTGCTGAACCGCCATGGTTCCTCTCCCGTGCCGAATGCTGGGCCCAACGGTAGGTGAACCAAATCAATTCGGTGGGGAAACGGCCCACGTCTGTCCGCCGCGAGCCGGGCGCTGGCAGCCGGTCATCGGAGACACAAGCAGCTCGAAGTCAACGCCCGTCGCCCTTACCTGCCAGCTTTGACTACCGGTGTCGGGTGTCCGAGGCGCTTGTCGAACCGAAGTGTCTGCAACTGGCCGCTCGCGCGGTTGCCACGCGGCCCACTCTCGCGGGCTCGAAGTAGTCGGCTCCGGACTCAGGACAAGCCTCATCCCACTCGGGTACACGAGACTTGTGGCTCGCTGGCGTCGCCCACTCCCCGAGAATGATGATGGCCACCTCAGACCCAACTGCTCCCGACGAAAACCACTAGCGTCGAACGGGGGAAGGGGTGCCCGATGGCGCGGAGGCGGTCGGTCGGCATCGCGGCAGTGGTCGCGATCGCAGTGCTTACGTCGGCCGGCTGCGGCTCGGACGACGCTCAGGGCAGTGACGCCCCCAATCCTCCGCCAACGTCCGCGACATCGCAGGAGGACGAGTCATCTCCCCCTAGCGCTCCGCCAGAGGGCATTCGATGCCCCAGCCAGGAACTCCCCCAGCTGTACGTCCCGCAGGACTGGACAGCCTCGAGCATCAAGGTGTGCCACGACATCGGGCAGAGCATCGTGCTAGTCATCAACGTGTCGGCGGTCTTCCTCAGAATTGGTCCGGGTGCGGGTTCCACCCTCACATCGTGGGGCCAGACCGAGACCGACTCCTTCGAGAGCATGGTCCACAACGAGATCGTTGCCAGCTCCGACACATCGGATGCGTGGCTGATCCCTCCGGGTGGCTGGGTGGTGGTGAACGGTTCTCCAGCATCAGCGACTGTGGGCTTACCGCTGACCGAGCTCGCCACCGCGTACGCACTTGACAAGCTGGTCGGTTACGTCCGATCCAGGCTGACCAGTCCAGGCATCGCTGCCGCCCAGCGCGTGTCGGCATGCGCCGAGGAAGTCGGCGTGACCATCGCGAACACGCAAGACCCAAACGTTGACCTCGACTACCTGCTGGCCGACGCGATGCTGGGTGCCGGCCTTCAATGCGGGCCGTTGTTCCAGGAGCTGACCACCGAAACGCCACCACCGGCTGCGCTACAGGATGAGCTCGCCCGCTTCCGCAGCAGTGTGAAAGCGAGTGCCACCGACGATCTGGTCCGGGCTGCGCGGAACTTTGTCCAAGTAGCTCGGTGAACGCGATGCCCAGGGCACGCTGCATTCCGCCGCCTGTCGGGCGCGTACGAACGCTGTAGCCGAAGGACCGTTTCTCGGCACATCTACTTGATGGGACTATCAGAATAGGAGGCTCCGAGATGCCGCGTCAGATCATCGCGACACCAAATGCACCAAGCTCGCCGCTTTTCAGCCAGGGAGTCAAAGCCGGCTCCCAGGTGTTCATCTCGGGAACCACCGGAATCGACCCGAGCACGGGTCGCCTGGCCGGCGACAGCATCCAGACTCAGACCCGCCAGGCGCTGGCGAACTGCGAGGCCATCCTGCGGGAGGCCGGCGCGACGCTCGACGACGTCGTTGAGGTAGGCGTGCTGCTGACCGACCCAGAGGATTTCGCAGGCATGAACGAGGAATATGCTCGCTGGTTCCTGGTTGATCCACCCACCCTCTACGCGGCCAAGCTGGGAGCCGAAATACCAGGACTACTTGTCTCGATTCGCATGACGGCGTGCCTCACCTGATCGTCAGAGCCATCATTAGCCGACACTCCGGGCGTAGGTTCGACCTCGCGTCACTTCGCCGCGAGCGCGCTACATCGCCGCGATGGGTCACTCGCCCAAGGGGCAGGCGGTCGAGGTCTCCCTTTCCTATGGCGTCGTCGTGGCGAGGAGGCGTCGCGCACGCCGACCCAGATCGCTCAGGTCCACCCGACCCTCCTCAGCTGCAGCCGCCAGACGCGCGGCGAGGTCCAATGCCTCGTCGAGCTCGGGTGCGGGGACCGCGGACTCCTGGCCCATATCGCGAAGAATCGTGATCTCGGTCCTGGACGCGATCAAGGGGTCGGTGACCCCGTCGATCCAGACTCGAGTGCGGCGGCCATCGCCGCGTTCCTCCCCAGTGATGCGCTCCAGGGCGAAGATGCGGTCGGCGCGCGCGAACTTTCCGAAGCCTAATGCCACCATCCGGGAGTCCGATGCCATGTAGTCATCTTGCCATTACGCATCGAACTTTGATCTGGCGTGCAACCCCGGCTGACAGAAAGGTCCCGCGTCATTCCGCCGCCTGCCGGGCGCGCTCAGTGGTTCTTGAGCGGTTCGTCAGGATGGGCGCTCTTGAGATCTGACGGGCGCATGCTGAGGCGGATCTGCCGGTTGTGATCGGTCGTGCCGAGAACCACCGCACGCACGTGTGATCCGACCGGTGGATAGTCGACCTGGGACAGCGGCCGGACGGGATCGTCGAACAGCATCGGAATCTCGATCAGCCCGATAATGGGCTCGCCAAGGTCAATGAAGAATCCGAACCGGTGGTGACTGAACACCATCCCGTCGACGACGAGCCCTGCCGTGTAGCGCCGAACCGCGTCGGACCACTGCTCATCGGACGGTGCAGATCGAGACTCGAAGGCTGCCCATTCACGGCTGGGTCGGGTCACGCCGACAATCGTGCCAGATCCCGCGAGAGCCTCCCGTCCCGCCAACTGTGCGCGCCCCTATCCCTGCTGGATCATGCGCAGCCAATGATCGGGCGGCGTCTCGTGCGTCCGAATCGCCGCCGCCTCCAAGATCTCCCAACGGTCCAAGACATGCCGTTCGAGCTCGCGTGGAAGCCGCACGCCGTGATCTTCGACGTAATGCGCGAGCCCCTCCGGCCACAGATACGAGCCGTCGGTCAGTTCGGCGTTTCCGTTGGCCGTGAGGTCGCACATTCGACAGGGCGAAGACCCCATCATGTGCAGCACGGGCAGACCACCTCGAAGGTACGCAACCACGAGTTCCCGCTCGTCGTCGTCCCAAGTCTCATCAACGTGTCCCCGTGGATCCGGCAGCTTGGGTTTGTTCTTGTTGCGCCAATACCCGACACGGATGAGGCTCGTCATGTCAGCATCCTGATGCAGCCGTCGTGACGAGTCGCCACCAACGCGCCCGCACGGACCTGCCGGGTGCGGCTTCAGAAGCTGCGTCACACCGCCGCGAGCGGGACATGCGGGAGTGGGTGGGTGCGCCCGCACCCGAGACTTACGACGACCTCGTGTCGACCTTGTCGCTCAATGCTGTCCATCCGAGAACGATCCAGGCCACGCCAAGACAGGTGAGCGGAGCCTCCAGCAGCCGCTCGTCAAGCTCGGACAGGATCCCTCCGACCAAGAGGGCAGGGAGCGTGGTCGCGCCGATCCACCAGGCGAGCGGAGCGGGCCGGGGACCGCGCCGTGGGAGCAGCAGCAGCCCCAGCAACAACGCGATGGAAGAGATCGCCAGCGCCATACCCACCACTTCGCCGACCAACTCGCTGGAAAACGCCACGAAGCCGGCCATGGCAGACACCGCAGCGAGGCCCAAAGCGACCGCGCGCCGTCGGCTCGGCGGCAAGGTCGAGTACGCGATGCTCAGCAAGGCGACTCCAAACAGCATCGGAGCGACTTCGAGGAGCAGCGGCGGCTGGTCACCTCCGCCAAGGATCACCGTGCCCTTCACCACCCACGCCAGCCCACCAACGAGCGCCGCCACCCCTCCGAGGCGGGCCACGTTCCTCCGTCCAACATCGTCGGCTGCCGTACGTTCTGGCACGCTTCCAGGATCCACCTACGACATACAGGTAGCCAGGGTCCGAGTTCCCACCTGGAGAGCGTCATAACGCCTCGACCGCGCCACTTCCTCCCAGGGCGTCGATGCCAGGAACGACCAAATGGGGGATTGCTTCCCCGCGCCAGAAGGCGTAGGCAGGGACTAACCGGCAGTGCCGGACCGGGCGCTGCCCCGTCCGAGAGGAGTGGGCCGTGTACGCGCGTTCCACCACGTTCCAAGGCAGGCCCGGCAACATCGACGCGGGCATCACGTTCATCAACAGCGAAGTCGGGCCCATGCTCGACCAGATCGAGGGCTGTCGCGGTCTCTCGATGCTGGTCGACCGCGAGACCGGATACTGCATCGCAACCAGCTCATGGGAGAACGAGGCGACCATGCTCGCCAGCGACGAGCAGCTTCGCCCGCTCCGCGACCGCGGGCGAGACATCCTGGGCGGCTCCATGCAGGTCGACGAGTGGGAGATCGAGGTCATGCACCGCACCCACCACGGCGAGTGCTGCCGAGCCAGCTGGCTGCAGGGCGACCACGACGCCATGGCCGAGATCTTCCGCGTCGGGATCCTTCCCGAGCTCGAGCAGACTCCCGGATTCTGCAGCGCCAGCCTGCTCGTGAACCGGGCGACCGGCCTGGGCTGCGCGACCACGGCCTGGGAGACCCGCGAAGCGATGGTGGCCAGCCGCTCGGCGGCCGACGAGATGCGCGCGCGGGCCGCCGGCGAGGCGAGCGGCGAGATCCTCGACGTGCACGAGTTCGACCTCGCGTACGCACACCTGCACGTCCCCGAGATGGCGTGAGGACGACCTCCGCCCGGCCACGCTCGGCGTACGTGCCTACCTGTCCGATGTTCGCGTCGCGCGCGACTGGGAGCGATCGGTCGAGTGCAGGGCCGGGTCGGTGAGGCTGATCCTCGCGACCTCCTCGATCTCGACCGGCTGGTCGCCGCGGACGCGGTGGATCTTGACGACGACCTCGGTGGGTGAGGTCTCGAACTCGAGGAAGTGCTTGTAGAACGGTGGCTCGTCCAGGGAGTAGATCTCGGAGACGAACCTCTGGATCGGGCCGAACGGCGGGTTCAGGCCGGGGAAGGCGATCTGCGCGCGACGTCTGGTGCGTCGGTCGACGCCCTCGACGACGGCGGGTTCGCCACCCATCTCCTCCTGCTCGGCCTCGATGATGGACGTCGCGTCCGCCTCGCTGATGAAGTCGAAGGGGGTCGGGCCACCCGGGCGGTAGCGGGGGCTCACCCACGCCTTGGGGTCCGCGATCAGCGAGTAGGCACCGAGGAACACCAGGTGGGCGAGGACGACAGCGGCGCCGACCGCGACGACGGTGAAGAGGGCGCCGCCGACCGCCACGGCCGGCCACCACGTCCTGAGGTCGTCGGCGAGGCGGCTGGGCTCCTCGAAGCCCAGAACGTCGAGCAGGCCCGGCTCCGCCGCTCCCAGCAGGAGGCCGCCGAGGACCAGGACGGTGATGACCGCCAGCGGCGCGTACAGGAGCTCGTGCTCCCGGCGTACCCAGTCGATGACCAGCATGCCGATCGCGGTCACCGTGATGAGCGTCGGCAGGGCGAAGGCGGCTCGCATCCAGTCCGAGTCGACGGCGCCGGCGGCCCACGCCCAGATCACCAGCGTCACGGGCGCCGCGAGGAACACGAGGGGCTGAACCATCCAACGTCGCCAGCTGAGCCAGGCCTGCGCCCGGCGTACGGGATCGTCTCGCAGGTGGCGGGTAAGGAAGTCCGGGGCCAGCAGCGCTGCGAGCACCACCACCGCGATCACCGCCACCGGCACGAGTCCGAGCAGGCCGCTGAAGAACAGCAGGGTCCGGCCCTCTCCGCTCAGTACGCGCAACATCTCGCCGAACACGACGGCCGCCTGCGCGAGCACGGCCCACACGACCGAGCGCTCGAGCCAGCTCGCTGCTCTCGCGCCGTTCACGGTGGTGACGATCCGTCTGCGCCACCCGACGATCCCCACGACGGCGTAGATGCCGACCGCGACGACCAGGAGCCAGGGCAGCGTACGTCCCTCGTTCGAGCCTCGTCCCTCCGAAGCCCAGGGCACCAGAGCCAGGACCACGAGAGCCGCCAGCACGCACCCGAACGCGACGTGATGCCAGCCGGAGACCTTCTCGACAGGGCTCCACCATCTCGACCAGCGCATGCACCAGGCGTTGAGGCAGATCCACAGGGTGCACGACCCGTACAGCACCAGCAGCGCTCCGGACGCATCAGGCAGGTACTGGTGCAGGAACAGCGAGGCCAACACCCCCATGACCAGCGATTCAAGACACAGGAGCAGGCGGCGTACGAAGCGGCTGCGGCCGGGACGTTGCGGCAGCTGGTGCAGCAGCATCAGCACCGTCATCGCGGCGATGGCCACTCCCCCGGCGCCGTCGAGCCACGGGCCCAAGGCCACGCCAGCTCCGAACAGCACGACGTTCAGCAGCAGCCGCCAGATGCTGGGGACCAGCTGCTGGGCGAAGTACGACAGCGACTCGGCCGAGCGTGGGAAGAGCTTGGTCGGCCGGAACCGCAGATCGGCTCGCGCGTCCGAGATGGCCGTCCGGATGGGATGGGTGGCGTGGGTGTACGCGCCGCCACCACCGCTGACGAAGTGCCACAGGCCGTCGCGCGAGCTGCCCTCGCTCTGCGGGTCGTACAGCTGGAAGTTGTGCGTGTCACCGCCCAGCGTCGCGACGTAGCGGCGCTTGCTCTCAGCCACCACCTCGTTGACGCTCTTGCCGGGTCGTCCGGAGACCTCGCACGTGCGGCGCTCACCGTTGACGAGCAGCGGCTTGCCGGTCATGAGGATCTTCGGAATGTCACCACGCAGCGAGCTCAGCCAGTCGAACTGCGGACCGTCGATCCTCCCGTCGATACCGGTGTCGATGCACACCAGGTCCACGTGCTCGGTCTCGATGACGAAGTACGGCCCTGGCTGGAGCCGAGCCTCTGGTGCCGGGCGGCCATCGTCGGCCGGCTCTCCCCACCGTGCCGGCGCGGCGGTGCCGGCCGGTTCGCTGGGGGTACGCCACATGCTGCGGCCGAAACGGTCCCGGATCAGCTGCCTTCCCCCGAGCGTGTCGTCGAACGACGGCGCCAGGAGATCGCTGGGCCAGGTCGGCGGGTCGTTCGCCGCATACAGGAACTGGTGGGCGAAGCCGTAGAGGCCGTCGTACCAGTCGTGGTTGCCGGGGATCGCGTAGATCGGGACGCTCTCGGGAAGCGCGAACCTGTCCCGCACCTCGACGGGCGCCCGCAGGCCCTGCACCCGGTTCGCCCGGTACGGCTTGTAGAACCCGTCCACGTAGTCGTTGACGTTGCCCGACGGGTAGATCACGTCGCTCAGGACGAGCACGAAGCCGGCTTGTCGCTGCTCCACGCGCCCGTGCGGGTCCAGGCGCTCGGCCGCGGCTCGGGCCAGGGCGGGCGCGACCACGTACTGGGACGGGTCCTGCTCGCCGGTGTCTCCGATGACCAGGAACCTCGAGACCCCCGGGCGGCGGATCGTCAGGTCCTCGTCCTTCTTCGTCCAGTGCGCCCGCAAGTTCTCGACGAGCCCCTGCGTACCTCGCCCCAAGATGTCGTTGACCGAGTCGACGAGGGAGCGTGCGGTGATCCAGGAGAGGCTGTTCCACTTGGTCGGGTCGCTCTGCAGATAGGCCTTCGTACGAGCCCAGTCCTCGCTCCCGGTCTCGGTGTCATCGCCCTGAGTCATGGACATCCCCTCCACAGGATGGAACTGGGTCGGTCTGGACCCGCGCGACCGTATGCGACAGGTCTAGAGAGATCCCTGCTCGGTGCGTCGGTAGCGCGAGCCAACTACTCAAGATCCGGTACTGGCGCCGCGCGCGGCGCTGGTGGAGGCGCATGGCGATCAGTCCGGCGGGGAGTTCCGGAACTGGAACTGGACCCGTACGTCGTCGTCCAGCCGGACCATGATGGTGGTGCCGCCGGCGCTCCACGTGTCGGGCACCAGGAACATCCGGTCCTCGCCCTGGATCAGCAGCCGTAGCCGCCAGTAGCGGAAGCGGTACTCGTCCTCACCGGCATCAGCTCGTACGGCCTCCTGGACGCCGGCGCCGGCCGGGATGTAGAGCCGCTCCCGGGTGTCGAGGACGACGCTGGGCAGGCTGCGCAGGTTGCGGGCCTGCTCCATCGCCAGGCCACGACCGGTCCACTGCGCGGTCGTGGCCGTCGCCCAGATCACGCAGGCGGCCACGCCCACCCAGAGCAGCACGATGCGCGGTTCGAGCCTGCCGCCCGACCGCAACCGCAGGGCGTACGCCACCAGTGCCGCACCGCCACCGAGCAGGACCGGCGTCACCAGCGAGTAGTAGGCCCAGCCGCCGACGAGGGTGAACCCCGCCAGCAGCATCGTTCCGGCCGCCAGGAGGACGAGCCCGGTGGTGAGGACGGCCGCGACCAGCGTGCGGAACCAGGTCTTCGTGGCATGTCGGCGGACCCAATGATGGAAGGCCACGACTGCGACGCCGCCCAGCACCAGGACCAGCATCGGGGTCAGCAGCGGCTGCGGGCTGCGCATGACGTAGGCGCGGGTGCTGAGCCCGATGACGTCGACGTCGAGGCCGAAGTAGTCGTACTGGGCACGGGCGGCGACGTACCCGAAGTAGAAGAGGACCCCGCTGATCACGGTCACCGGCGCGACGAAGCTCGTCGCCAGGCTCACCCAGCGATCGACCCCCGACGGCGGCGTCTCGGGCATGACTCAGCCTGATTCGCTCGAGTACGTGGCGTCCGTCGACTCCGACTCGGTGGGCTCGGTCTCGACCTCCGGCGCATCCAAGGACACCTCGGTGTCGCCACCCTCGGCGTCCTCGAGCTCGCAGGGCTCGTCCGAGCAGGTCATCTCGCCGCTGAGCCGAAGCACGGCGTCCTCGCCCTCCTGCTCATCGGTCCAGGGAACCAGGGAGAGCATCGCGACCTTGCAGTTCAGCGAGTCGGCGGTGAAGGCGAATCCGTCCAGACAGGACTCGCCGTCGCACGCCGCGTCCGCCGGCTCGAAGACCGCTGGATCGACGACATAGCCGGTGACCAGGACCGAGACGCCCTCGGGGACCGATGGGGCGTCGCTCGGCCAGAGCCAGCTGACATCGGCGCAGACCACGCCAGGAGTGCCGTCGAGCGGGTAGGACCCACCGCCGATCGGGAGCGTCGGCACGGCCACCACCGGCTCGTCGGGATCGGTCGGATCGTCGGGATCAGGATCCACCTGTCCGGTCGTCGCAGAGCTCGCATCGGTCGGGTCCACCTCCGACCCTTCGTCGGTCGAACCGCAGGCGGAGAGAAGCAGCAGTGCACTGGCGATGACAGCGAGGAGTGAACGACTCATCAACATGATCAGCACCTCCTAAGAGTTAGGAGGTACGGCCGCCGACCGCTGATACCCGTGCGGGTGTGGCACCAGCGCGGCACCCTGCGGCGATCAGGAGTTCAGCAGCATGGCGCCGTCGGGCACCGTGGTCCAGCCCTGCGCCTCGGACAGCTCGCGCGCGCTGCGCCTCAGCACCTCGAGACCGGGGTGGTCGAGATCCGCACGCCAGCGCATCGTCCAGGGGAACAGCGCGACGGGCTCGACGAGCGGACGCATGACGATGCCCTCGACCGGCGGCTGACTCTCCAAGGCCAGGCCCGGCGCACCGTGCAGCCGCAGGTGCGCGCCCAGCTCGGCACCGCCGAGAACGTGGGGATGCCCGTCGGTCGGGTCCACACCGAACGGCGCGAGAAGCTGGCCCATCGCGCGGGCCCATGCCGGAGTGACGTGGTCGCCGGAGCGCGTGCACACCTGGGCCGTCCGGAGGGCCTCGAGCGGGACCGCGTCGAGCGCGGTGAGCTCGTGGTCCTCGGGGATCAGCACGATGACCCGCTCATGACGTACCGCCTGTTGACGCGGAGCCGAGGCGCCCTGCGGGGTGGCGCCGAAGCCGACGTCGGCCCCGACCACCGTGTCCGCGGATCCGCCGCCGTAGCGGACGATGAACTCGATGTCAGGGGCTGCTCGCCGGGCCGCGTCCAGTACGCGGGCAGGCGTCGTTCCCGGCGCGACGGCGTCGATGACCAAGGTGCCGGTGTCGGCACGCAGGTCGCGTACGGCACGGTCGTGCAGCGCGATGAGCTCGCGCGCTCGGTCCAGCAGGCGCCGGCCCTCCGGCGTGAGCGCGACGCGGCGCGAGGAGCGGTCGAGGAGGCGGACGCCCGCGGCGTCCTCGAGCCGGCGTACGTCTCGGCTGAGCGCCTGCTGGGCGATGAAGAGCCGGTCGGCCGCACGCCCGAAGTGCAGCTCCTCCGCGACCGCCACGAAACGGCGCAGGAGCCTGATCTCGAGATCGCCCGTCACGGGGCCATTGTGTCCGGTCGGCGAACCGGGCGACAGCGGATCGACAACACAAGTGCGTCGATCGGCGCTACGCCGGTGTTGGACGCGCGTCCGGAGCCGCGGGGAACCTGGAGGCATGTCAACGTCTGGGGAAAGCACGCGCGTGATCACTGCGCTGCACGGTGGGGTGGGCATGCTCGTCGCGGTCTGGGGCGCGGGGCTCCCCGTCCTCGACGCCCGCGTCGATCTCGGCCCCACGCGACTCGGGCTCCTGCTCCTCGCGCTCGCCCTGGGCGCGGCGATCGCGATGCCGCTGGCGGGACACCTCGCCCACCGCTGGAGCGACGCCGCCGTGCTCCGCGTCGCCCTCCCCACGGCAGCGCTCCTCCTCGCCGCGATCGGCGCGATGCCCGCCGCCGAGCCGATGATCGCGCTCGCCGGCGTCTTCGGCCTCTGCTGCGGCGCCATCAACGTCGGGCTCACCTCGCAGGCGACGGTCGCCGAGCGCGCAGCGGGACGACCCGTGATCGCCCGGATGCACGGATTCTGGACGCTCGGCGCCGTCCTGGGTTCCTCGGCACTGGCTGCGGCGCTGCGTGCCGGCGGGGACAGCCTGCTGCTCCTGCCCGCCGCCGCGCTGAGTGCCGGCGCCATGCTCACTCTGCTGAGCCTGCGGCTTCCGGTCGGCCGCACCGGCACCGACCCGGGCGGTGCCGCGGATCCGGACGCGGCAGCTTCTGCGGATCGGACCCGCGCGGCGACCGCCGTTCTCGTCGGTGCCGGTGTCGTGGCCGCCGCTGCCTTCGTGGTGGAAGGTGCTGCCACCGACTGGGCGGGGATCCACACCACTCGCGTCCTCGGTGCGGACCCGGCCGCCGGAGCGACGATGTACGCCGTCTTCTTCGCCGCGATGACCGCGGTCCGCTTCGCCGGAGACCGTCTGCGCGACATGGTCGCCGCACCGATCCTGGTGGCGGCAGCCGCCGGGGTGACGTTGCTCGGGTTCGTACTCGTCCTCGTCTCGCCCACCGTCCCCGAGGGTGCACGGGTCGTGGCCGCCACCGGCGGATGGGCGCTCGCCGGCGCCGGCACGGCCCTCGTCTGGCCGATCGTGATCGGCAGCCTGGGCGCCACCCGGATCGACCCGCGGCGGCTCTCGCTCGTCACCACGATCGGCTACCTCGGCGGGTTCGTGGGGCCGGTTCTCATCGGCGGACTCGCCGCCGGGGTGGGGCTCGCCGGCGCGATGGTGCTCCCCGCTGTGCTCACGGTCCTGCTCGCGGCGGCCGCGCCGCCCCTCGTCTCCCGGCTCCTGCGCCTGGCACCGGCCCGAGCCGCCGCCGTCACGTTCGACCTGCCCGTTCTTCCCGTCTCATCCACCCGAGCGGAATGACTCCGCACCCAACGAAGAGGAATGTCCATGTACGCACCCACCCTGATCGACCTGGCCGAAACCCGCCTGCACTACGAGCTCCGCGGATCCGGGCCTGCCATCGCGCTCGTCGGATCGCCGATGACCGCCGAGGAGTTCGCCCCGCTCGCCGAGGCGCTGGCCGCCGACCACACCGTCCTCACCCACGACCCGCGAGGCCACGGCGGGAGCGTCCTGGCCGATCGATCCGTCGGCTCCACACCCGAGCAGCGCGCCGACGATCTCGCCGAGCTCGTACGTCGCACGGGCCTCGGACCTGTCGCGATCCTCGGGTCCAGCGGCGGTGCCGTGACGGCCCTCGCCTTCGCCCAGCGTCATCCCGAGCTCGCCACGACGATCGTGGCGCACGAGCCCCCGCTGCTGGAGCTCCTCGAGGACCGGGAGAATCAGCGCACGCAGACGGACGCGATGAGGCGTCGCTACGCCGACGGCGACGTGATCGGCGCCTGGGGCATGTTCTTCGACCAAGCAGGCATCGTCGTGCCGGACGGCATGCTCGAGGCCATGTTCGGCGGCGAGCGCAGCCCGAGCGCCCTGGCGGAAGAGGCGTTCTGGTACGCCGAGGAACTGCCGGCCACCGTGCGATGGGAGCCGGACGTGGAAGCGCTGCGCCACGGACCACGGATCGTCCTCGGCATCGGCGAGGAGTCGGCAGGACAGCTGTGCGAACGTACGTCCGAGGCGCTCGCCGCGCGACTCGGACTCACCGCCCTGCGGTTCCCCGGTGACCACACCGGTTTCGTGGACCACCCGAGCGCCTTCGCCGCGCGGCTGAAGGACGCGCTTGTCTCGATCCCCTGGATGAGCGATGCCCGCCCGTCACGACGGCCCTAGAGTGCGATTGATGAGCGTTGTCATGCTCGCGGGCGCGTCAGGGTTCCTCGGTCCGCGGAGACATGACCGACGCCGATTGCGGCCAGGCATGGAGATTCACTGACGAACCGGGTAGTCCGAGTGACGGGAGGTGCCGGGGATGGGTCGCCAGATGACCATCACGATCCACGATCCTGATGTGGAGCGTCTCGACGAGCTCAGCTCGGTCCTACGCCGGGAGCTGCTGGACCTCGGCGTCGATGACGTCGAACGCGCGAGCGCGGGCGAGGCGCCTGCCGGCGCCCGAGGCGTCGACGTCGCGGCGATCGGAGTCCTGATCGTGGCCTTCCAGGAGCCGCTGGTCGCCGTGACCGCCATCGTGGGAGCGATACGGGGGTGGATGTCCTCGGCTCGCGGTGCCCACGCGGTCGAGCTCACGATCGGCGACCAGACACTCAAGATCGACTCGGCCTCGCAGGAGCAGCAGGATCGACTCATCGATGAGTTCGTCGCAGCCCTGCGCGCGTCCGCGGAGGCGGACCCACCTGCTTCCTCACCGATGCCATGACCACGGGTCGGCGCAGCGCGCTGGTGGTGGCGAACGACACCTACCACGACCAGCGGTTGAGCAGGCTTCGCGCGCCCGCCACCGACGCCGAGCAGCTGGCAGGTGTCCTCCGGAACGCCGAGATCGGGGGCTTCGAGGTCGAGGTGTCGCTCAACGAGCCGGAGCACGTGGTCCGGCGCAAGGTCTCGAGCTTCTTCGATGACCGCGGGCTCGACGATCTCCTCCTGCTGCACCTTTCGTGTCACGGGGTGAAGGATGAGGACGGGAGGCTCTACTTCGCGACGCCGGACACCGAGGTCGACCACCTGGACGCCACGTCCCTGCCCGCCGACTACGTGAACAGGCAGATGACGAAGAGTCGATCCCGGCGCATCGTGCTGCTCCTGGACTGCTGCTACAGCGGCGCGTTCGCGCGCGGGATGATGAATCGCGGCGACGAGCGCATGGACATCATGGAGCGTTTCGACGGCCGCGGGCGGATCGTGCTGACGGCGTCGAGCGCGATGGAGTACTCGTTCGAGGGCGACCAGCTCGCCGGCCAGGGCAAGCCGTCGGTCTTCACCTCGGCTCTGGTCGAGGGTCTGGCCACCGGTGAGGCAGACCGGGATGGTGACGGTTTCGTGTCAGTCGACGAGCTGTACGACTTCGCCTTCGACCGGGTGCGGACCGTCACGCCGTCGCAGACTCCGGGCAAGTGGGTCTTCGACGTGCAGGGCGACTTCTACATCGCCCGCAGCAACCGCCCACCCGAGCCGGTGGACCTGCTGGCCGACTTGCGTGGCGCCATCTCGAGTCCGTTCACCAACGTACGTCTCGGTGCCGTGGAGGAGCTGGCGGCATTGCTGGACGACGCTGACTCAGCTCGCGCCGCCGCGGCTCGCGCGGTGCTGGACGAGATGGCTGAGCACGACGCACAGCGCGTCGTACGAGGGTCGGCCGAACGAGCTCGCAGGCCCGCCGAGGCCTCGCCCCCACCGACGCCGGCCGCGCCGGAGCAGCCGACAGTCGCGCCACCTGACACTCCCGCGCCAACGGCCGAAGCCGCTGTCGCGCGCGAGCCCGAGCACAGCCCGCGGCCGGTTGCGGCTACCGAGCCCCAGCCACCCGCGTGGGTGCCAGCCGTCGCGTCGACAGCCGCCGTAGGGCTTCTGGCTGCGGTTCCGTTGCCGTTGCTGGCCGAGACCACGACGTCCTGGAACTCGTTCGCGGTCGTCGCGCCGTTCGAGGTTGCGCTGGCCGCCCTCGCTCTCCTCCTCGCCGCGGGCCGGCTCCGCCGTGGGCAGCTGGCCACCGCCAGCGCAGCCGGACTGTTCATCGTGGTCGGGGTCCTCATGGGCGCCGCCGGCGTCGGGCTGGTGAAGTTCTCCCTCGAGGACATCGGTGGCATAGGTGTCGCGCTGAGTCTCCTCGTCGTGTGCGGCGGAGCCGGGGCGGTCGTGGCGGGCCGAGCCTGCCTGAACGTGTCGCCGCCGGATCACGACCTCGGTCCTGTCGAACCCGTCTGGCTCGTATCCGCCATGGCGGGCGCCGGACTGGCCGCCCTCGCGCTGTTCCTCCCCTACGACGGCTTCAGCTCGTTGTGGACCGAGGTCGAGGAAGGCACGAGCGCCGAGTACATCTTCGAGCCGGCCGCAGCCGTCGGTTGCCTGGCCATGGGCATGCTGACTCTCTCCTCCCGGCGTCGGTTCGCCACCGCCGTCCTGATCTCTGCCGGCACCCTCACCGCGGTCCACTACCTCGGGGTCGTCATCGCGGCCTGGCAGGCGATCGGCGAGGAAGGTGAGGTGCGTTCCGCCGGGTGGGTCGGTATCGCCGGCGGCCTCTTGGTCGCCTTCGCTGCCTGGCAGGTCCAGCAGTCGCTGACCCGGGGCCGCACGGGGTCCGCCACGACCTGACCACGACCTCCCCGCTGAAGCCGCAGTTCCTCCATCTGGGCGATGCCGACGAGCGCGGCCACTGAAACGCTGACAAACAAGCGAAGGTAGCGAGCGATCGGAGGCCTACCCATGCGGCACATCCTCTACACCGGTAACGGCACCGCGCCTCCGGGCGTCGCGCGTCCCCACGTCGGCCGCTTCTTCACGGTCGAGGACGACGGCGCCCTGCGCTACTTCCGCTACGACGGATTCGGCGAGCAGGACCCGACCGGCGCGAACGGCTTCGTGGGCAACAACTCGGGCAACCAGATCGGCCGAGGCTTCGACCACTTCCTCCATGTCGCGGGCGGCGGCAACGGCATCATCCTCGCTGTCGCCCCGAACGGGGACCTCACCTGGTTCAGGTACACCGGGGCGGGCGAGCACGACCCCAGCGGGACCAACGGCTTCGTGGAGAACAACCCAGCGAACGTGATCGGCAACGGCTTCCACACCTTCCGCCACCTGTTCGTCTCTCCTCGCGAAGGACAGACCACCGCGACGACCATCTTCGCCGTCGCCGAGAACGGTGATCTGCTCTGGTTCCGGTACGAAGGCCACGGTGAGCACGACCCCACCGGGGTCCGCGGGTTCCCCGGACCCAACCAGGGCAACCAGATCGGCAACGGCTTCCTCGGCTTCCGCCGCATCGTGGGCGTCGGCGACGGCGCATTCCTCGCGGTCCGGGACAACGGCGACCTGCTCTGGTTCCGCTACACGGGCAATGGTGAGCTCGATCCGTCCGGGGCCAACGGGTTCGTGGAGAACAACTCGGGCAACCAGATCGGCAACGGCTTCGGCACGGTGCGTCACCTGTTCGGCGGGATGACCGACCGCGCCGGCCTCGAGGGACAGCCGTCACCCGCGCGCGTCTTCTATTTCGTCGACGCGAACGGTGACCTGCGCTGGCTCCGGTACGGCGGCAACGGCGAGCAGGACCCGACCGGGGCGTCGGGATTCGACGGTCCCAACCAAGGCAACCAGATCGGCAACGGCTTCTCCGCCTAGCAGGATGGACACGCGACCTGCCGCTCGAGCCCTCGCGTCGGCCTAGATCGGTCCGGCCAGCTCAGCGAGCCTGGCGAGAGCAGGCTTGGTGTGCTTCGCCAGCCGTTCGCGCGCGTCGTCGAGGGCTGCGGATGCGGGATGGCCGGGCGGGACCCGGGCCGGGTAGAGCGCGACGCGGTCCGTCCACTCCTTGACGTCCGGCTCGGCCGAGAACGACATCGCGGCCTGGGTGCCCAGGACGTTCATCCGCGCCCAGGTCGCCATCGTGTCGGGCAGCGGGCTCGGTGGGCAGAGCCTGTTCTTCTCGGCGTCGGAGTCACGGGTGGCCTCGACGTACCCGACGACGGCGGCGCCGAAGCAGGGGAAGCCGGCTCGGATCGGCTGCAGGGTGATCGCCTCCGGACGCCAGACCGGGACCAGGGGCGGATACTTCAGGCCGTCGGCGGCGCAGTGCACGACCAGGGCGTCGGAGGCAACGGAGACGGATCCGTCGGCGAAGGTGAGGGTGCCGCGGTCGACGTGGTGGAGGTGGCCGCGGCGTACGACGTTCTCGAGCGTACGCAGCTGCTCGAGCTCCCACGTCGCCAGCGTCGGCGTCTTGGCCATCGTCGGCATGACCGTGCGGTCGATGCGGAGCATGATGCCGGCCTCCTCCAGCCGGAGGAACAGGTCCTCGAGCGAGGTCGACCGCTCCGCGGCCTGCATCGTGTCGGCGGCCATACCGAGGAAGATCGCGGGATCGGGCTGGACGACGGCCCGGTTGAACATCCACGGGTCACGCGGCCGCACCCAGCAGATCGCGTCGGGGTCCACACCACGCGCCAGCAGCCAGATGCACGCATCGGTCGCGGTCTTGCCGGAGCCGACGACGACGTACTGGCTCGGCGCCTCCTCGAGCCGGGCGAGCTCGTTGACCGGCAGCACCCGGGCGCCGTCGGCCACGCCGAACGGCGGCGGCTTCTCAGCGGGGATGCTGGGGGCCAGGTAGCGGGCGTCGACGATCCGGGCGCCGGGCATCTCGACGCGCTCCCCCGAGATGTGCGAGACGACGGTGCCGTCGCCGATGTAATCGCTGTTGGCGAAGAACTCGACCTTGCCCGACTCCACCATCCGCTCGAGGATCCGGGCGTAGTAGGCGCAGATCTCCGCCTGGGTGGCCCGCTCCTGAAGACCCTTCTCCGGTCCGTGCTGCTGCAGCTGCCCGCCGCCGAGCAGGGTCGAGGCGACGCCGTAGAAGGCGGAGGACTGATGCAGACGGACGAACGGGTACGCCTCCAGCCAGTGCCCGCCGACGCCGTGGCGGCGGTCGACCAGGGCCACGCGTACGTCGGCATGCTCGGTCAGGGCGTCCGCGAACGCCATCCCCATGGCGCCGGCTCCCACCACCAGGTAGTCGACATCGACCGTGCGACCCATATCTCCACCACAGCACGGCACCGACCTCGACGGCAACTGGCGCCGACGCTATGCCGCAGACGGGGTACGTCAAGCTCGTCGGGCAGCCTCGACGGCTCGTTCGGCGAACAGCCGGATGTCGTCGTCGGTCACCGGCTCACCGGTGATCAGCAGTCGGAAGTAGATCGGGCTGGCGGCGTGCTCGAGGATCGACCGGGCATCCGCGTCGTCCGGCAGCTCACCTCGGCGGATGGCTCGCTCGATGATCACCGAGCTGCGATGCATGCGTTCGGCCCAGAAGCTCTGTCGGGCGTCCGGGTCGATCGTGCCTTCCAGGGATGCCCGCATCATCGCCTGCATGAGTGGGGTTCGAAGCAGCTCGGCGACGTCCTTCAGCAGGGCGACGAGGTCATCTGAGAGATGACCGGTGTCTGCTCGAGGGAGGTCGTGGTCGCTGAGCTCGAGGAGCAGGTCGCTCACCAGGTCTCGCTTGGTCGGCCAGCGTCGATAGACCGTCGTCTTGTTCACCCCGGCACGGACGGCGACGTCGGGTAGCTGCAGGGCTTCGTAGCCGACCTCGGTCAAGAGCTCCCGTGCGGCTTGATGGACGCGGGCGACGACGCCGGCGGCGCGACCCCCAGGTCGCCTGATCGGGACGCGCTCTTTCGCGGGATCCATGGCTTCCCTTCTCGGGTGCAGTTGACGTACGTGCCTGACTCTTGCCATCTTATAGCAACTATAGTTGCTATTGGCTGATCGATGGAGGGAGACCCCGATGACGGCAGTAGAGGTACGAACGGTCATCAGCGGCCACGACGTCTCGCGGGCCGAGGTGCTCGCATGGGAGGCTGCGCGGTTGCCGAAGGCGGCGACCCGCATCGGGCTCGCCGTGCCGCCGGGCGAGCTGGCGCACCAGCGGCTCAGGTTCGCCGAGGCGAAGCTCGCTCTGGGCCCGGACGAGATCCGGCGCCGCCTCTCCGGGGCATTGCGGGCCTCCGACCTGTCCGGTCGAGCGACGGCCCGGTTGTCTCGCGGGAGACGTGTCACCAGCGTCTGCGACCTCCATGTCACAGGAGGCGACACGGCCGCCTTCGTGGACTGGTTCATGGCCACCGATCGGCCCGACTACGAGCGCAGCATGATGGCGGCCAATCCCGACCACTTCCTGATCACGACGACGAGCCAGGGGCTACAAGAGGTGATCGAGACGACCGGCGGAAGCCCGCTGCCATCGAGATTCCTCATCGACTATCAGGACCTGGCGTCACTGCGCACCCCGCTCGACCCGGCCTACACCGCCGATGCCTCCGGGGTCGCGCGCAGCGAGTCCGGGCTCCCGATCGGCGGCGTGCGGCATCAGTTCCGAGACACCGACTCCGGGTTCCACGCCCACCTGGTCGTCGAGTTTCCCAGGCTGCTCCCGTCGCACCTGGTCCAGCAGCACCAGTGGCACCTCGCCGTCGAGTTCACGAACTGGATCGAGGCCGCCTTCCGCGGCTCAGCGGACTCATGGTCCTGACGCTGCCGTCCTGGCGCCCGAGCGCTCAGGAGTCCTGGACCCTGCCCCGGGAGCACTCGACGAGCTCACCGAGGTCGAGACCGTACGTCGGACCCGCACCCTTCTCGTACGCCTCCAGCCGCCGCGCCGCGCGCTCGATCAGGCGCGAGGCACCGACCGCGTTGCCGCGCTCGTGGTGGGTCAGGCCGACGCACAGCTGGGCGAGGCCCTGCCACAGCTCGCGCTCCTCCTCCGGGCACGACTTCCACCGGACCTCGAGCGCCTCATGGGCCGCGAACGGGCGACCCTGGTCCAAGAGATCGCGGGCGTAGGCCAGGGTCTCCGCCGGCGGGAGCGGCTCCTCGGAGATGGGCTCGACACCGACCTCGCCGTAGGGCAGAGGGCGGCCGAGCGCGTCGCGGGGTCGGGCCTGTTGCGCCCGGCCCTGTTCGTTTCGGTCGCGATCGCTCACCATGTCAGCCCTCCTCGGCTCCCACCCTACGGACCCGCTGAGATAACCGATTGCGCGGGACGGCCGGGCCGGTGAGTCTCAGCCCATGGAGTTCTTCTGCTACCACCGCGACCGCCCGGGGTCGACGCCGCTGCGCACCGAGATGGTGGAGGAGCATTGGAGCTACATGGACCGGTTCGCCGCGACGATGATCGCCCGGGGTCCGACCTTCACCAGCGACGAGACCCTGACCGGGAGCGTGCACGTCCTCGACCTTCCGGACACCACCGCAGCTCGCGCGTTCGCCTTCGAGGAGCCCGGCTACCAGGCCGGCGCCTACCGTGACGTACTGCTGCGGCGGTGGCGCAACACGCTCGGTCGCACCATGTGGGACTACGGCGACGGCCGGTCAGACAGCAACCGGTATCTCGTCCTCGGGTTCTGCGAACCGACAACGAAGGAGATCGACCTGCCGGACGGCGACGAGCTGATCGCCTGTGGACCGCTCCTGTCCGATGACGGAGCCGTGGTGGTCGGAGCGGCAGTGCTGGTGGAGGTCGCCTCCACCGGTGACGCGCATGAAGTCCTCTCCCCCGCTGGCTTCGCGGCGATCGAGGTCCATCAGTGGGACTTCGGCGGACGACCCGGGTAGGACCCTCACACACGCACGGAGGGGGGCGACCCCCGCGGGGGGGGGGGGCCCGCCGTGGAAAAAAGGGGCGGCGGGCCGGCGCGGGCGGGGGGGGCGGGGGGGCCGGCGGGGGGGGGGGCCCAACAAAACAAAACCCCCCCACGCGGGCGGGCCCCGCGCGGCCCGCGGGCGGGGGCCTCCCGCACGTTCACGTCCCGTGCGCTCAGTCGCGCAGCAGGTCCGGCACCCCCGAGG